>JALHSR010000027.1 GCA_022865315.1 Methanotrichaceae archaeon
ATTCCGGCATTCAACTAGCTACCTTGCTACAACCGCGCTTGGCTTATGGTAGATGTACCGCGGGGATTTTCTCAATTCTCGTTTTCAATTCGCTATTTGAGCTCTTCGAAAACTAACTTATTCTTAGGAAGGAAGAACGAGATGATTAAACCAAGTACGCCGATGACTATAGCTGCGAAGAGCGACAACTTCATCCCATTTATTTGAGCAATTTCGTTGATTCTGAGGATTTCAGCAGTGATCTCCGGCGGAGCATCTTTGAGGATATTCTCAAGCTCAGTATTGCTGATAAACCTGACATTTTCCTCTAAAGCCATGATAAGATCGGGTTTGAGATCCTCAGGTATCACGGTGCTCTCTTCAACGAGATTAGTAGAGCTAACTAGTAGCCCTGCAATTAGAATCGAGCCCAGCAACGCAGTGCCCAATGACATGCCAAGGTTCTGAGACGTGATCATTAGGGCAGCTGTCTCACTAGTTCTTTCGGGCACTACCTTCGACAACACCAAGTTCATGATCTGAGATGCAATAAGTCCTAATACGATGCCTATCACAACAAGTCCGGTGCTCAGTTCAATTCCTACAATATCGATATCCAACGTGCCAATCAAAAGCATAAGACCTATTATGGCAAGGATTAGGCCACCCTGGATGATTATTTTGGGAGCGATACGGAATGCTAGTCTCGATGCTGTGAGGGATGATATTAACAGCGGTATCGAGAAGGGGAGGAACAAGAAACCTGTCTGCATAGCGTTAAGCCCAAGTACGATTTGCATTAATAAGGCCATAGTAAAGAGAATTCCGCTCATTAATGTAGTCTGAACCATTTGTGTAAAAAGCCCTGATGAGAGGTACTTATCCCTCAGCGTTGAAATATGAACTAACGGAGTCCCGCCCTTCAATATCACATGGCGTTCCCATAAGGCGAAAAGTATCAAGATAATAATGCCTATACCGATGAAGATGGGAACGATAGAAAGGCCAAACGGTGGTGAGATCTCGTAATTTCCAATAACGAAAGGCTTTCGCGCCCACAACCACCCATATTCTCCTGCTAATAGAATGCCGAGAACAACAAAAGCCTAGGCCAAACGCTGAAAGTGCCGTTCCAACCAGATCGAGTTTCGGCCGCTCTCCAGTAACAACTGCATCTTTAATCGATTTGCTAAGCAAAAGAACGATCAAAACAATTATTACTTCCAAGACGAATGCAAGGCGCCATGTGTAAGCAGTGGTTATCCAGCCACCAATAATAGGTCCCAGCCCTATAGCACTAGCAGTCACTCCACCAAGGAAACCATAAACGACCACTCGATCTGCCCCTTCATAGTTTGATCTTACTAACGTCTGTAGTGCAGGCAAAAACGAACGCAGCTTCAATCCCTTCAAGAAATGACCATCCAAAATATAAAACAGTGATAGTTGGACTTAAGGCAGTGATGAGCGAGCCGATACCGTAAACAACCAATCCACGTTTGAAGGTCACCTTTCGTCCCCAAATATCTCCGATCTTTCCACAAGTTATCATCAGTGTCGCCATAACGAGCGCATATAGAGTGATAGCAGCTTGAACCTCGGTCACATCGCAACTCAAATCGTTAACCACGGCCGTAATTGAGACATTCATTATGGTCGTGTCGATAACAAGGACAAACATTGCAAGCGACAATGCCAGGAGAACAATCTTGTTTTCGATACTTGGCACGCTCTTTTATACCTATTATAGGCAAATGGTATTGTGATAAGAGGTATTTGAATTTGTTTGGTTTTGATATAATGGTAGAGCCCTTAAAAAAAGTCGTATAGATCACGGACAGCAATTCCTTTTAGCACATTTAGTTCCTCATTGTCAAACTATTTGATAAAAGTAAGATTTGCGCTGAAATTTGAATTGAAGACAGTCCTACGGTAGTAGGTTAAAACCATTGTTTGCATTAGCCATATTACTGAAAACGTTAATAATAATCTGTCAAAATAGTTATTACCAACTAATTATCAAATATGCCATATTGCAGAGGAATATTCTATGGTAGTTAGAACAATACTTCCGATTCCGATGCTTGCCTTGATTTTTATTGTGCCAATGTTGGGCCAACAGGTTCAGGAGGAATTTATCGGCATTGGCAATTCTCTCTATGATTTAGGCAAGTACGATGAGGCTATCCGAGCCTATGATAAAGCTACGCAACTTAATCCAGAACGGCCCGAAGCCTGGTATAACAAAGGCATTATTTTTCAAGGATTAGGTCATACTGAAGGAGCTGAAGAAGCTTTTACAAAGGCTAGTGAGCTAGGTTATGTCGATTTGGAAATAGTCAAGCAGGAGATGGCAAGGGCCTGGAACAACAAGGGTCTTGGATTTTATGGTGAAGGGAATTACAATGAAGCAATTCAGGCTTACAGCAAAGCTATCGAGCTGGATCCTGATCTAGCCGCAGTCTGGAACAATAAAGGGGCCGCTCTTGACGATCTGGGTATGCACGAGGAGGCCATTCAAGCTTATGACAGAGCTATCGAACTAGATCCTAATCTAGCCGAAACATGGAGAAACAAAGGCAGCATTCTGAGTGAAGATAGTATGTACGATGAGGCCATTAAGGCCTACGATAAAGCTATCCAGATAGATCCAAAGTATGCAAGCGCATGGAATAATAAAGGAATCATCTTGAAAATAATTGGCCTGACAAAAGAAGCGGAAGCTGCCTTCTTGAAGGCCAAAGAACTGGGATACACAGATTCACCAACATTAAGTCAAAAGGCCGCAAAAGACTGGTTTAGCAAAGGCGTTGCTTTCCATGATTCAGATAAGTACGAAGCGGCTATTCGGGCTTATGATAAAGCTATTGAACTAGATCCCAATCTAGCTGAAGCCTGGAACAACAAAGGCAGTGTTCTAGGTGAACAAGGTAAGAACGATGCTGCAATTCAGTCTTACAACAAGGCTATCGAAATAGATCCTACTTTAGGTGAAGCTAGGAAAAATAAAAATGCTATTCTAGAAGCACAATATCTGAATAATCAGATGTAAAATATCAGATGATTCTCAGGGTACCTGCCATGCAGCAATCTATATAATGTTAAACTATTAAATAAAATTACTAGTTTTATCTAAACTGAATTGCTCAAATGAAAAAAAACGAAAAATATTCTTATGCAAGATAGAATCGTTTTGATAACAGGATCTACCGATGGGATAGGCAAACAGACGGCCATAGGTTTAGCTAATATGGGCGCCCATGTGCTTCTTCATGGGAGAAATTCCAGAAAAGGTCATACTGTTCTCGATGAGATAAAAAATAAAACTGGCAATGCCAATTTAGAATTATTTATTGCGGACCTTTCATCTCAACGGCAGGTTCGAAAATTGGTTATCGATGTTAAGCAAAGGCATGATCGTTTGCATGTTCTTATAAACAATGCAAGAGTATTTATGCCTGAAAGAAACTTGACCGAGGATGGTCTTGAAACGACTTTTGCCGTTAACCATATGGCACCATTCATTTTGACCTATGAGCTTCTCGAGCTTCTGAATAAGAGCGAACCTTCAAGGATTATCAACGTTGCTTCAATTGCTCATTGGAATGCAAGAGTAGATTGGAGCAACTTTCAGGGGGAGAGATATTATGATGGCTTCCAAGCTTACGCAACATCAAAATTAGGCGTCATACTTTTTACTTACGTCCTTGCTGAACGATTGAAAGATACTGGTGTCACAGTTAACTGCTTGCACCCTGGTGTTATCAAGACAAAACTTCTTCGTGCTGGCTTTGGGGATTATCCAGGAGAAAATCCAGAGAAGGGCGCTCAAACATCGATCTACTTGGCTAGTTCTCCTGATATTGAAAAACTAAGTGGCCTATACTTTGAAAAGTCACGTCCTTCAACATCCTCGCCATCAAGTCGAGATAGTGCTCTTCAAAATAAGTTTTGGCAACTTAGCGAGAAACTCTATTTTGTTCATCTTGGGAAATTGGTCTAATGAAATAGCAGCAAATTTTTCAAAAGGCTAAGTATCATTTTGGCAATATCATAATTCTGTAATTTTGACGCCAGGCAAAGAATGGGCTCTTTATCCTTTTATGTTGGCGATAAGGAGGGCATTGATACCATTAGAGCTAGACGAAATTACCTTTATCGATCAGGAAGAAGGATTTTAAAACTGCTAACCTGGTTCTTTAACCTGGTGATAAAGAATGAGACTTTAGAGCAGCTAGGTGCTGAGCTATAAGCGTATATAGACCAGAAAAGCTCAACATAACGGCTACAAAGGACGATCTATAAAAACACGATTTGGTGAGATAACCCCACAGGAACAACCAAACAACAATCTCTGCACTGATTGTACGAATGCCAAAGAGTTATTTATGAGAAGGCAAGAACCAAACTCTGTGAGATCAACCGCATGATGCACTACAACATATCCTTTAGATTTCCATAAAAATTGGATTGCCAGATGAGGTGCAAGCTCATATATGATTATTCCGGAATCCCCTGAAAGCTGGCCCACCAATGCGCCTTCATATTTTCATGTCATGGCCAAACCAGCTGGATCCAGGTGCAACTTCAACTGCAAGTATTGTTTCTTTCTCTCAAAGAATAAACTCTACCCTGAAAGCAACTTTCGGATGGCGGACGATGTTCTGGAAGCATACATCAAACAGGTGATTGAATCACAAAGATCACCCGAGGTGACCATTGCGTGGCAAGGCGGCGAACCAACTCTGATGGGTTTGGATTTCTTTCAGCGGTCAATCGAGCTCGTAAGGAAATATGCCCGGCCTGGAATTACGCCAAATTTTATTATTCAGACAAACGGCGCTCTCCTTGATAAAGAATGGTGCAATTTTTTGCGAAATAATAGATTTCTTGTGGGTTTATCGATGGACGGTCCTCGAGAATTGCATGACGCCTATCGAAGAGATAAAGGCGGATCTCCCACGTTTGATAGGGTGATGCGAGCAGCTAGACTGATGCAACGATATCATGTTGATTTCAACATTCTCTGTACAGTACATGCTGCCAACGTCCAGCACCCTTTGGAAGTCTATCGGTTCTTCCGAGATGTAATTAAGACCCAATTTATTCAGTTTATTCCAATCGTGGAACGCGTGACTCCGGAGCTGCTAGATATTGCCAATAAAGGCTGGGACGAGCGACAAGATCGTCCGCTTTATACTCAACAAGGTGATATGGTTACGGATCGATCTGTCAATCTAGATCTGTGGGGAAAGTTCTTGATCGCAATATTCGATGAGTGGGTAAGACGAGATGTAGGGAAGGTTTTTGTCCAGATATTCGAGTCAACCCTAGCATCCTGGATGGGCTTGCCTGCATCTTTATGCATTTTCGCTGAGACCTGCGGCGACGGGCTAGCTCTGGAGCATAATGGTGATCTCTATTCGTGCGATCATTTTGTCGAGCCTAATTATTATTTAGGCAACATCCTCCATAAACATTTGATCGATCTGGTAGCCTCAGAAGACCAACGAGCATTTGGGCGGGCCAAAAGTGAGTGTCTTCCTCGATACTGCTGCGAGTGCGATGTACGATTTGCCTGCAATGGAGAATGCCCACGAAATCGGTTTAGTCTGACACCCGATGGCGAACCAGGGCTGAACTATCTCTGTAGCGGTTACAAAGCCTTTTTCAACCACATAGATAGACCAATGCGGATTATGGCGGATTTACTTCGACGCAGACACTATGCTAATGAAGTGATGCAAATACTGGCGGCAGAAGAAAGACAGCTCTAAAGGATAGATCTTGGTGCAGCTAAACATAAATAACCCTACCTGTTCGGAAGTGACGAGAAGTTCAAATATTGTCATGGTAGGAAAAATTCAATGCTCATATGAGAAACTTTGATTTCTTAACGGTAAACTTGTGCTGAAATCCCTTCATCGATTCTTAATTACCACTATGCATGTCGATTTCTTTATATAGCTGGATTTTATCTCACTGGCAATTGGGTGCTAAAGAATTCGGTTCCCAATATAGTTCTCCAATATGTATTCCGACAACAAGCCACCACGAAGACCCCAATTCACATAGGACTTGAAAGGATAAGTAACTGCCTGAAAACAATGTGCAGCAATCCTATTTCTAGACTTATGGAAGCAGCAAAATATAACACAGGAAATAGAGATGCACTTCTTGTGACTTGGCGGCAGCCAACGGCTATTTTATCTAAAATTGCGAATTAAATTTTAAAATCGATTTTAAGCTGCAAGAGTTGCTCGGGGTTAAAAATAACTCACATGTAGGCATCAAACAACCCCTATGGACAGCAGGATGCCGTCTCGCATCCAATATGGCTCGGGGATCGATGCAATTTGCTATAGATGGCAAGATTTCACTCAAGTGAAGAACATGATCACATGGCTGCCCGCGAAGTACGTCTTGAATCACATCAAGAGAACGCCTCTAGCGTAGACTGATCCTTCATCTTCTGCTAGACAAAATGTTGACGAG
>JALHSR010000276.1 GCA_022865315.1 Methanotrichaceae archaeon
GATGAGCTTGATTTTGATACCGTTATCTGTTTCTACTCTTAATCTCTCATCCAGTTCCCCAGCCCTCTCAACTCTGATGATTTCCCCCTTCATATGGATATATTTAGCAATACATTATTTTATGTATTTCGGTATACTATATATGTTCCTCCAAAATTCCAAATTTGCCAAAACCTATGGGGAGATTAGGATATATGGATTTCCGTCATTAAATTGTGCTATCATCGATTCAAGTCAAAATTTTGAAATCTACATTTGGACGAGGAATATGCCAATCTAATGCATCATATTTTGTCTCGAGAGGAAGAGAACAGAGGGCATCTTGGCTATCTCAATCAGCTACATCCACAGACTCTGGCCATAAGTATCCCTAATAAGGATTATGAACAGATCCCCCTGTGATTGGGTTAGCGAAGGTTAAAATAATCTAAAGAAGATTCTATTGAGGTTGTTAATCAATGAGCTCTGCAACGAAACATCTGGCCATGGGCATTATCGCCCTGCTCTTATTTGTGCTGCTTGTGGGCTTCTTAGCTCTCTCAGAACCCTACATTAAAGGACTTACCAGTAATGTTCTAATCAATCAAAGCAATCAGTCCGATCTCATTGTTTCAATTCACGAGCGCTTCATCAATTCCCTCCTGCAGTATGAATTAGAAGAGCGCCAACCTGAGGGCCTGAAGAACGTCACAGTATTTTTCAATGAAGGAGGGCCAGTGGAGGTCCTGGCGGAGTTGGAAATCTCATTAGGCTTTGCAACTGTGAATCCAAAGATAAAGGTAGAAGCCAATTTGAGTGCTGAGAATAACACCTTAAAAGTCAGACCAGAGTCGATAGCTTTGGGCAAACTGAACCTGCCCAGAAGCACATGGATTGGACCTCTCAACACCGCAATTGGGCTAGTTGAAGATGCAGCAAACCAATCCATATCCGAGACGCAAAAGGGCTTTAAGATCACAGGCGTGTATATCGGAGAGCATTACCTGACCTTGACCATCGATGTACCTCCTCCAGATGAATTGAAGAAGGCTCTTCAAAAGAAAAATTCTGGATAAGCGTGTACTATTCCGGGCGGAAATATTGAGCCCTTTCAATATAAATTTTGCTCGGCTAATTAGAATTAAAATAATAAAATTTTTTAAAAAAGATGTGTTAGTATTTGAAAGAGTGAAACGCACCCTTGCGGCTGCGCCTTTGCCTATGCACCTTTCTTTATGTTTACCATAGCTTAAATCCAAAATATCTGACTACATAGATCAGGCCGATTACTATTACGACTAACCCGAAGAATTTGGTAACCCATCTGCCTGCGGAGATATACTTTTGCCCTATTTCCACTCCTACTGCTCGAGTGAAGGTAGCGATGGGAATAATCAGGATTCCATGTCCAACGCCGAAGGTAAAAAGCATCAGACCTCCTGTAAGCGATGTCACACTCTGAGATGTGAGCCAAATAAGTACAGGAAAGACTAGGGAAAAGGCACAGGGTGCCCAGCCTAAAGCAAAGAAGACCCCTAATGAGAATGCTCCTATAAACGTGGAGTATTTAAAAAGGTCCATGGAGAAGTTCACTGCCCGTTCCATCATACTTTTCTTCCCTGAAGGATGATCATCTGGATCGTCTTTTCGAAATGATATGCGAGACCATATGGGTTCCAAGATCTCGCCAATGGGTTTGAGGATATTTATTCCCAAAATGATCATCAATAATCCTGCGGCCAGGTCGAAGAAAAGCGCCTGGCGCAAAAAAACACCAAGATCCGATAGGAACAGCCCTAACACAAAGAAAACAGATGCCATTCCAATGGTAAAAGCGACTCCTATCATGAATCCTTCCTTAGAAGCTGAAGTATTCTTTTGGAGATACTCCTCGCGTCTATACGTAGTCATTACGTACGAAAACATAGCTAACAAAAGGGCTATAGAACAGGGTGAAAGAGATGTTATGATGCCCAAAATAAACATGCTCAGGTAGGTTATTCCTTGTGATGGTGCGGCATTCTCAAAATCAGTCCGGTTGTTTTGATTTATCTGTATAAAATCTTCGTAAAGGCTTTCAGCACTTTGGATTCCATCTATTTCTCCTTTTCCCAGAAGATAGACGTGGTACTGACCTGCCACCGTTCCATTCTTATCTATAAATATTAACGTAGGGTTAGCGAAACCGCCTTCTAATGTAGAATAATTGATAAACTTGCTCGTGAGGGGGTACGGCTCGTAATCTTCGATCCACGGCCAGTTTACGCTGATATTCCACCACAATCCAGCTAGCGTACGTCCATCCTTCGAATAGGAATTCTTTCTGATGTTTAACGTGATGATCTCGATAGCCGGATACTTTTCTTTTAACCTTTGCAATTCACGTGTCTGGCCATTCAATGAGTTTTCGCATTCTCTGCATAGAGGATTTTCTATGCTGTTTATATGAAGCAGTACAACCTTTCCTCTTAAATCGCTCAAAGATACATTATTTCCATCGAGATCCACGGCTTTAAAATCTGGAGCTGCGATTTCCTGGGACGAACATACAAGAGAATTCAGGAAAAGTAGAGAAGCTAAGACTGCTAAAAAGGTGAACGACCCTGAAATCAGGCATCGTTTTTTAATGCGTGAGGACATACCAGAATCCTTTAATGGAGTCTGCTATCAGTTCTTCCGGCTGATTAAGGTTTCGTTATGGTAGTTAATGGCATCCTCGATGTGACTTTTAATCCAATCTTTTCCTGTTACCTGGTCAGTACTTTTCCATATTACTTTGGTTTGACCATCAGCGTTCGGTGCCAGAGTCAAAATGATCGTGAGAGGCACGTAAGAGATGGGGCCTCCATCCGGATCGTAATTAATGCCCGCCTCTTCAGTTCTCATATCGCTCTCCTCAGCAGAGAGATTGAAGTAGGTTATTTTGTCACCATACTCCTTTACAAGCTCATCAATTGCCTCGGTCTGAGGTAAACACCAACTGCAGCTCTTGTGGACGTAAATCATTACCGGCTTATTCTCCAGAGCCTCCAATACCCATTGAGGATGGCGGACTTCATTACCCGATTCCGACGATTGATCAGGATAAGTTGTCCACCAATCATTATTTCCCGATCCTATTGGATATTCAGCTCCCAATGCACAAAATCCAATCGTGAGAAGATAGATAGTAGCTAATGTTATGACAAAAATTGTTTTTCTGATTGAATCCATGAAACACTCTCCTTTTAGCCAAGAATTACTCCAAGTACTAGAAGTTAATGGCCCCTGTCCAAATTTTGTACTTAGGCTTTTTGCATAATTTTCTATAGAAATTTTTAAATGAATAAACATTACATATATAGATGAATCGATGCAATCATATCGAAAAAAAAAGAATAAATGCTTGGCGTAAATGAAGATTTAAATCAAAAAAATTTCATATTTAAAAAAATTTTAATGACAAGGAGGTGAAAGCGTATGTGTGCAGTAGGTGGACCACCAGATATGGGTGACACTGAATCATTTTTCCCCACCGAGTATAAATGCAAAGACTGCGATCATAAATTCAAAGGAACGGGCGTCGATCCTCGATGTCCTACTTGTCAATCACAAAATGTAAAACGTGGTAAATAGTGATGGACTTGAAATGTGAGCAGTCAAAATGTCAACTGGTGAATTATAGTTCACCGAAATACATAAAATAATGCGTTGTTTAATATATCCATATGAAGGGGAATATCATCAGAGTAGAGCGGGCTGAGGAACTGGAGGAGAGCTTAGCAGTAGAGAGTGATAACGATATCAAGATCAAGCTCA
>JALHSR010000277.1 GCA_022865315.1 Methanotrichaceae archaeon
CCCGCCAATAAATTGGCGGGTATGTAGACCGCCGTCAATGGGGGTTTGTACCTGAGCAAAAAGTCTCGATACAATAGGCTGGTTGACAGCAGCCCTAGATTCGATTCTCTTGTGGGCTCCCAGACAGCGGCCGGAAAACCAGGGTGCTCTGCGGTTTTACCCCCCAAGTCGCAACTTTCACCTTAATTGCAGGCAGTTTTTAATAAACTATTTATATTAAGCCGTCCATGAATCCTAAGGTTGGAGGAGTCGTTATAAAAGAAGTCGCAATCAAAGTGCTGGACGAAAAGGGACTTGAACTGATTGAAGCTCTGGAAGCCGTAGGAGTGAAACGTAACGTGGCCACCATCATCGTCCATCTCACATACCTGGGCGAGACAAGATCCAAAGATATTGAAACAATGAGCGGCTTGAGGCAGCCAGAAGTTAGCATCGCCATGAGCACGCTGCGGAAGCACGGCTGGATAGCGGACCGCGATATAAAGAAGGAGGGGAAGGGCAGGCCTATGACGCTCTACAAGCTCACTGTGTCCATAGATGATATCATAGAATACTACGAGAAGGAGAAACGCAACGAGATATCCCAGGTCATGCAGTCTATCCAGAGGCTGAAAGAGATATCTGCCACCTGATCAGACGGCAACTTCACCTTCCATCTTTTCTGCTCTTCAAAAGCTCAATCTGGCGCATTGAGATCCTGGGCTAGAGGGGGGAGTGGGAAGAAGGGGTGAGGCCCGGGGAGGGGGGAGAGGAGAAGCTCAAGGATCTCAGGGCAAGGCTGGAAAGCTTAGAGGAAGCTCCCGCCAGGGAGAGGGCCTATGATCGCCAAAGGCTGGCAAGGCTGGAGCACAAGGAGCCACAGCCTCTCCAGAAGGACAGCGGGGAGATTCTTAGAGCTCTGATCGCGGTCCATGGCGGCAAGATGCTGGCAAAAGATGTCAGGAAAAAGATGCACCGCTCCAAGTCTAGGTTCTCCGAACTCCTGGCCACAATGGAAGACTCCATCGAGACTAAATCGTTTCATATAGACAAGAGATCAAAGGTGTTATTATTAAAATAGCTGAATTAATCCCGCGGAACTAGGAACTAATTTGAGTTGATCTCTATCTGCCTTTGAAATTCGTGCAAATCTGGTATGACTTTACCAGATCGATAGATATTGGGTCGTGTACGTCCATCATTGAATCGGCACCCTGAATGTCATTAGCTCTTTGATAGTCCAGACATGATCGGTCAGGCATTCCGCCATCGCAGGTGTCCTTTTCATCCATTTTTTCTTGCCCTGATCTACTCTTAGCCGAAGTGACTTGTGAGGCTTAACGAAGTTGTACCAAGCTTGGAAAAAGTCCAGGGCATGAGTATGTCTTCCCAAGACTTTACTGCAATTCATGCTCTTGCGCACAAATCGTGCCAATGAATTTCGAATTGTGAGATTTAGCCGCTCAATATATGCAGTGTTGATCTTTCCCCCAGAATCGACACCTAGCAATCGCATTATCTCATCGGGATCACCATAAACAATACGCTGTATTACCTCGACGAGTCGTCCGTTCTTTCTTTTCTTGCAGACCTTTGCATACTTTAGATTTGGGTAAGGAACGAGCACTGGATCTGGCTTTCGTCCGATTCCGCAATAGGGTGGTGTCTCAAGAAAACCATAGACATTTAGAAGCCCTTCCTCGAAAGGATCCCAGTTATCGGAAGTGAATACAGGAATGGGCGAATCGATTGCGCGACGCCTTTCAACATCGCCAAATAATTCGACACAATCTTCTGCAGTTCTTTTTCCTTCATGATGGCTCAAGAAAAGTCGAGTATCCGGTTTAATTGCAGTTAGGCTATAGATATCACCGTATTCTTTCAAATCGTTGATAGCGACGTTTTTCTCCTTTTTTTATATATGACCATATCTCATCAACCTGCACGCGATCAAGGCGAAGTTCCATCAAAAAATAGTCCGTCACTTCTTTGCAATGCTTGCCCGCGAGATCTATCCATCTGCATATCGTACTTTTATCATGGCCAGATGACCGAGCAACACCCCGAATGCTTCCTTTTTCTGGAATCTGTGCCAGTGTTCGACAGACTTCATCCATTGATGTGTTAAGACAGAAGAAGGGCGTCCATGAGTTTCGCTGAAACAATGGCTACAGGTTTTGCATTTAAGAAGTGCTCTGTTCTCCTTCCCGTATCGCTCTTTCAAAACTATGTTTCCTGCACCCATTTTCCCGTAGTCGGGACAGTCTTTCTGCCAGCACCAAAATCTTGATAAATCAAGATCTGACTCCATCGCTACCCCAACTAAATGATGGGAGGAGGTAGTATAAAAAACTATTCAGTTAAATAAGTACACGACCCGATATCCTAACCCCGGACGAATCTGTACTCTACATCACTGTTCAGACACCTATGGCAGGTTTTAAGCCAGATGCTGTGGTTTTGACCAACAAGCGTTTCATAATCTATCATCCGGGATTGCTGGGCATAAAGTTTGACGATTTTCTATGGCGTGATCTGATAGATATAAAATTGACTGAGGGGCTTCTGGGGGCTAAATTGACATTTGAGGCAAAAGGAAGGAAGAGGTCGATCGATAAGCTCCCCAAGACAGAAGCACGCAAGGCATATGCGATCTCGCAAGAAAAAGAACAAGAAGCA
>JALHSR010000278.1 GCA_022865315.1 Methanotrichaceae archaeon
ATCGCCTACTATGGCCATTTTTTCGATCTGATGATGGAATTCATGTCCAAATTTTAAATCAGGTAACCAAGCCTCAACTTTTTCCCACTTGAATTCAGTCATATCCAATAGCATTCTTATTTTGCCTTCTAGATGAATCAAAGCCTTGAATGATGAGGAATTGGTCAGAGAGAGTGCCGCATCCGCACTTGGGAAGCTCAATGGCACTCGAACAGTAGAGCCATTGATCAAGGTCCAATGATGGATATTATGTTACACAATGGACAGTGCAGAAATAAGGAAAAAAAGAAACGAAGCATACAGAAATGCCTTTTTAGGGCGGATTCCTGCACATTTCAATCTCGAATTCAAGGACTAGCATAGCTATGCCATTGCAAAAGATTGATAAAAAATTTGCAGGAGGCTAGAGGACGCTCAATCCACCTATCAATTATCAGATCATTTGCTAGAGATAATTTGGCTCAAAAATAACTTCAGTGCCTCCAGGGGGCGTCCAAAATAATTGCAGAGCAATTTGGTACATAGGTCCCTGAAAGTACTCAACCTCAATATGGTGCTGGCCTCTTCTCAGATATACAGTTCTTTTAAAGGCGTTAGGGGGATGGATACCATCGTTTTTGATGATTTCTACACCATCTATAAGAAGGCGAGAACCGTCGTCTGATAAAAGTCTAAACTCATAGTCCCCTTCATTAGATACAGAGAAATCACCTGTATACTCTATGGCAAACCATTCATTTCTGCTTGTGACTCCTGGAAAGCCCTCTTTGAAATCTCTTGGGGGTATATCAAGTTTCTTAGTATATATAGTGCCTAAATAATCATCGTAGCTTAGCGCATTGAAATCAGGAAGTTGCGAACTCCCTTCTGGAATTTTATAGATGTCACCCTTTAATTCTGCTTCAGTAGAAGTTGGTGTGCCGAAGGATACTGGCCCTCCAATTTGTTCGGACGGTTGTATTTTATCATTTTTGGGGGTCTCATGTTCAGTCGGCTCATACAAAGAGGTCCCAAAAGGAGTTAGAACCTCATATTCGATATCATCTCTGGCTTCGCCCCCCTTAAAATCATTAACAATAACCGATACTAAAAATCGTCCAGGATCAGATTCTCTCACTACTATCTTATTTTTATCAATATCGGGACCGAACTTTTGTTTTCCAGATATAAATGTATAGCTTAATGGATCTCCATCTATGTCGCGGGCGATTGCCTCGATAATTGCCAAGCATGGATTACCTTCGCCATCTTTCATCGTTGGCTTTCCAGAGATTATTCTTTGAGGATATACTACCAGTTCGACAGTTGGCTTGTGGTTCTTAGTCCCCCCTTCGAACTTGTCTTCCGGTCCCAACGGCGGAATATCTTCTGGATCATTTCCTGGTCCGAATAGTGGTGTATCTCTTTCATTAAAGCCTGATGCAGGTGCGGATTCTCTGAGACTTAATGCGGGATGGAATCCCAGAGCCAAAATAATAAATAAAACTATCAACCCATTAAAACAATTCTTGTTCATATATCCTACCGCATCATGGCAAGAATTTCAAGTTCTGAAATCGCACCTAGCTCTGACAGTTGAATTCACCTTAAGTTATATCTCACCTAACCACATAAATAATTAGCTCTACTTTCCAACTTTTTCTTTAATTATAATATAATTTTAATAATTATAACAATGGGCATACAGCAATTGGTTTTAGCTTGCTAAATACCAACCTAACTCTGTTATTTTCACAGCTTGGATTGAAATCCTTCTATTGAGACCTTTAATTCATCAATGTCTCCATGAATGGAAGACTTCGCCGATGTGGTTGATCAAATCCATCTCTGTCAGCAATCTATGGTTGCAGCATGACGAAGTCCTTAGATCCTGCAAATTCGAATTGTTGCGGACAGGCATCAAACATTAAACTCTTATTATATTATTTTGAAAAACTTGGAAAGTAGAGTTAGTTATTATTGGATTATTAATCATTGTCCTTTTCGATTCAAGAGAAAATACAATGTACATAGGCCTGTATATCTGACGCGTATGGGAATTTGCGCCTTGGAGGAGGATTATCTGCACGAACCAGGATAATCAAAATGGCAGTCTTACCAGTAGATTCGTGCGGAAATCCCATGAGTGATTCTCAATTACCCCTAAGCATATCGATTTCTTTATATAGCCGAATTTTATTTTACTGGCAATTAGGTGCTGATAAATTCGGCTTTCAATATGGCTTTATTTCTTATTTGTTGTTCAATATTCATGCCCAATTGATGGCATATTAGAATTATAACATGGCCATTTTATCTCTAATTATGAATTAAATTTTAAAATCGATTCTAAGCCATAAAGTTACTCGGGATTAAAAGCAAACCAATATGTGGGCATCAAACAATCCCTATGGATGGCAGGATACCATCTCGCATCCAATATAGCCCGGGGATCGATGTAATTGTGCGATATGTGGCAAGATTTCAGTCAAGTGGAGAAACATGATCACAGGGCTGCCTTCGAAGCACGTCTGAACCATATCAAGAGAACGCCTCCAAGGTGGACTGATCCTTCATCTTCTGCCATGTCTTGGCATCAGGCTGGGTGAGGCTGGGGGTCATTCCTGGAGAAGAACACTTGATCAGCAGAGATTGGCTAGGTCTTTTAGGAATGGATCAATGCCAGGCCACAGTACCGAAGGACTGTGGCCTCCAAGGCGGCCTATCCATTAACGAGTAGGCTATCGATTTATGTTTTCTTTGAACTAGTTCCTACAAGAGTTCATCAGGCTGAGTGGACTTCTGAATATAAGCAGTCGCTTCATCCGTCTCAGTAACATTGTAATACAAGTTGAGGGTATCATAACCTTCTTTTGTGAAGGTAAATTGCCAAGTTCCAGGTTGTCCGCTGATAGTCACAAGGCCGTTTGAGTCCGTTATGCTCTCAAAACTCTTACCTGTTGCGTCCTGTCCCGCAACCTCAACATCAGAGAGCAGCGTTCCGTTTAGGTCTCTCTCATGAACATAGATTGTCAAGGAAACTAGCTCATTGGGCTAAGTGGACTTCTGAATATAAGCAGCCGCTTCATCCGTCTCAGTAACATCATAATACAAGTTGAGGGTATCATAACCTTCTTTTGTGAGGGTAAATTGCCAAGTTCCAGGTTGTCCGCTGATAGTCACAAGGCCATTTGAGTCCGTTATGCCTTCAAAATTGTTACCGGCTGCGTCCTGTCCCGCAATCCCAACATCAGAGAGCAGCGTTCCGTTTAGGTCTCCCTCATGAACATAGATTGTCAGGGAAACTTGCTCTGCTGCAGATACGTTTAATGCCAAACTGCTTGCTAAAAGAATTATTAATATTGTAAAATGATAATACTTTTTTTTCATATCAATTCTTCCTAGCGTTAGGGTCTCCATTATTTCATTTGAGTTAAATGATTTCCATATTTTTATGAAAAAACGGTCAGGAAAAAGGATATCTCTTGACCGTTCTAATAGTTTTTTCTGCAAGACTACTTGACAACAAGGACGGCAACGGTAACTTCCTCGATACTTTTATTAGGTTTTTGTATCTTGTCTCCCATCATGGATTTAACAAATTTATGATCCATCTGTTTATCGTTTGATCCCATACCGCCCATCATCTGTTCGTCATTAGGACCCATCATGGATTTAACAAATTTATGATCCATCTGTTTATCGTTTGGTCCCATACAAGATTTCTGGCATTCGCAGTTCTCAGCATTCCGGCAACCGCCCATCATCTGTTCGTCATTAGGACCCATCATGGATTTAACAAATTTATGATCCATCTGTTTATCGTTTGGTCCCATATCAGATTTCTGGCAACCGCCCGTTCTCTGTCCATCCTCTGGTCCTTTCATAATATTTGCTGCTTTATTGCTATGCTGATCATTCTGCCATTCCCCAGGATAAGATCCTCTATATGGCATCGACAAGGCTGGTGCAATTAGAATACACACGGCTATCAATGCCATTAAGAACTTAATTTTATTCATTTTTACATCCACTCCATTACAAGATCAACTCCTATTTTTTTATTAGAGTGATCCAGTACCGCCTTATTCCGAACGGTATATAAATACAAAACTGAACGAACGATAAATATTGATCAGAGTTAGAAGTGAAAATTTAATTAAATGGTTCAGTTTTCATTGAAAACCTATTTGAACGTTCTATCAATAGATTATTTATATATTTGATGTGAATCAGACACTTTTCAGCCCGAAAACGGAGGTTTTGCTTTGAGAGCAATTATTTCTCCAATAAACTCTTTATTGCTCAATAAGAATAAAGGATTGCAGAAACGATATCTGATGCTAACTTCTATTTCACTTAAAGCTTGTCTTCCATTATGCTGCCCAATCACGATACCAGATAATTGTAATCGTTTGCTCTATTGGATGGGACTTTACAGATTTGGTTAGGTTTTAAATAATCTAAAGTAAAGGAATAACAAAATGGCCTTAGAACTGCTGCGTGGTACGTATCTAGGTGTTGTATCGCTTCTACTAGTCGCTCTCACCTTTGGAGCCCAATCGGTTCAAGGTCAAGATATCAACTCTGAGGATGCTCAAAGACTGATTCTTAGCATTTATTTGGATCGAACTGGAAACGCTTTGGTTACGGGTTATGCCGATAGCCCAGAAGTCTTGTCTTTTCTTAATTCCTCGCAATACAGCTATGATAATGAGACAAACCAACTTTATGCCATTACCAATGCTTTGACAAAAAAAGATGGAGATAACTGGACTTTGAATTTTGAATCCTTTGGCTTCTATAGAGATTATCACTTGGCCTTCGTCTTGCCAGATGAGTTTAGGATTAAAAATATTAACGGCTCCCAAGGAGTACCGTATCTACTTTCGGCCTCAAACGATTCCCTAGTCGTAGACTTCCAGGGATACGATATTCAAAATCCATCCGCAAGAATCGAATACCAACAGCCAATTGAAATTGGTGCCGTCCAGACTTCGGGTAGGCCCTATTTTCTTCCGTTCATCATGATACTTGCTATATTAGTCTCTGCAACCTTTTTATGGTTCAATAGAGCTAGGCAATTAAAAAGGCCTTCCACATCTCAAGTAAATGCCGAAACGTTGGTCCGTTACCAGGATAAGGTCCTTTTAGATGATAAAATAAGTGAGACAGAGGTTCAACCGTCAATTGCCACAAATAAAGAGAAGGATGAATTTAGCGATATACCAGAAACAATAGCATTATCTAAACCTACTGGGCAAGTCCAGCAAGATGAGGAAGATTTGTTTTCTGCATTAGAATTGGCGGAAGAAGAGATGGGCGATGCCGAGGCTCTGCCTCAAAGTGCCCCTGATAGGAAGATCGAGATCTCCAGCGAGATGGCTGCAGTAATGGAGACCTTGACACCTAGGGAGCGCGCTATTCTTCAGGCTCTGATTGACCGAGGCGGTAGAGCTACCCAAGCAGATTTGAGATACGAAACGCGTACACCAAAATCGTCACTTACAGGCATCGTATACTCTCTAGAGAGGCGAAAACTCATAACAAAGAAAGAATGGGGTCGTACAAACGTAATAGAACTTTCTGATTGGTTTTTATCTAAAAAGAATGGTTCATGAACTTTTAAAAGCTTTTTTTAAGCTCCAATTCGGGATTCATTATGATGTTCGTTCGGTTTTACCTTTTTAAATCGTTCGCACTATGAGGTATTTGATCGTTTGCGATGGTTGACTAAAGCCATCTGCTTGCATGTTAATGTTATGAGGTAATAAATGAAAACGAAATATGCATTAAGCATAATGGCGTTTGGCACGGCCTGCCTCTTAGTTGCATCTGGTTTGGGCCTAGTTGATCCATTTCTGAGTGGTAGCTCAGCTGATTCATCTCCTGGAGGCGATTTTGCTGGCCATCACGGCATATGGATGCTGTTGGTGGATGATACGACGAGAAATAATTTCCAGAATATGACTTTGTCTGAAATTGAGGATCTTAGACAGGAAAAGATATCAGAACTCCAGAATATGACCCCGAGGGAAATCCAAGATCTTCGACAACAGGAGATTGAAAAGCTGGATAACATGACTTTGACTGAATTCAGAGAGATGAGGCAGCAACAATGGGAATCCAAGGGACCCTTTTGGAGGAACCAAGGGAGGATGCCTTGCATAGGATATAGAAGATAATTTTAAAATTGGGGAATAATATTATACAACTGTCCTGCAGAGCTCGAAAGATGGCTGGACTGTATTTGCCAGCCAGCTATTTATTTCGATGCCTTATGATAACAACAATTAAGAACATTTAGATCCAAGAATTGGATAAAACTAATGTTAGTAATATGATGATAAAAGACGCAAAAGCGTAATGAAGAGAAAGATATTATGAGCACCGCTTCTGGGAAGCATTGGTTTCAAAGGGCTATGGCAATGGTAAAATTTGAAAAAGTCATTCTATATCTAATCACCATCACTTTCTTGGGTGTCTTAACGGGAGCGGCCTCAGCAAATTCTGGACCTCCAGATGATGAAATTTCGCCAGGTGAAGGTTTGGCTCATGGGATATTGGGAGGACATGCGATCTCAAGAGGACCCCCCCCACCCGTAGGTGTGCCAATGGATACGATATGGGGTTGCGGTTTGGCTTTGCAGAACAATGAAACTCATCCTGTTAGATTGATTGTTGAGCGTTTCGTGCCGATTTGCTTGAGAGAGGTCAGGGACTTTTTGGCATCCAATAAAAGCATAGAGGAAATAAGGGAGGCCATCAGAGCTAGAGAGGAGCCAGAATTATATCGTGGCATCATGCGGTTGGACTACATTCCATATTCTATGACGAATATTAATGTCAGTTCTTCAAAGGCTAATGCTAAGATCATTGATTCGGATCTGGCTTTGCCAGTTTCTGATCTTGAAACTAAAAATAAGATAGTGGGTCATCTCATTGTCACGGTCATTCGCTCCCAAGGAGGTACCATCGGCGAGGGCTTGCTTGATATGAATAGCGCTGAACATTATGGAAGTTATAAGATTTTGCTGGATGCTGCTAAATGTGAGATTCATTTAAGGGGAAGAGAAAAATTTGGAGGATTTAAGAAATAGGCGGAATATTCGTTGGCTCTGAAAGCTTCTTTTTGATACTTCAAGTTAAAACTTCATATTACTAATTTTGCGGCGATGTAAAATATGCCTTGTTAATAGTAAGATATTGAAACCCTTACATTCTTGATTAGTAATTATGGATGCCGATTTCTTAGCAAAGCAGTCATTGATTTGTATGCAAATCTAGCTGATATGATTTTCGCATGTTATGAAAGTCTTCGACAGTACCCCTAATTAAGGGAAATTTCTGCTTGCTAGATCTTTGGATTGTTTATTCGACTATTATGTTATCCCTAATTTTCATCTTATACTTTGATTGCTATTAAAGGCCGGTGTTAGCGTACACGATGTTATGCCTTCTTCTCTTTTGTACCTTCGAGAGAAGCAATTCAATAGATCTTTGTCTTGTGTTAAAGAAATGAGCCTACCAAAATATACATTGCCAATAGCAGCACGATTAATATGCAAAAGGATGATCGATGCAGAGGATCTATGACCGAAGCAGAAGATCAGACTTTCAAGAAAATAGATAATGAGGGATTAAGTTGAAGATCATAGGAATAAATGCTAGCCCACGTAGATCTAATAGTCAGACTCTCAAGCTAGTAAAGGCGGTATTGGATGGTGCAAAAGAGTCTGGTTCGGAAACTGAACTGGTGGACATATGCACTCTAAACATAGAATACTGTAACGCATGTGGCACCTGTTTTGCTAAAGGCAAATGCATCTACGAAGATGACTTCGATCGATTATACACCAAAATATTGGATAGCGATGGCCTAGTCATGGGTTCGCCGAACTACTTCCATAGCGTCACTGCCCAGATGAAGACCATGTTAGATAGGATGGCCGATACAATACATTGCCAGCTTCTTACTGGCAAGTACGGTTGCTCTGTGGCGACCGCTGGAAGTCCAGCGTGGGCAGAGGTGACTGACTATTTGGATAGGATACTAATAGGCTTTGGAGCCAATGTTGTGGGTCAGGTCGGAGCATCGCCTCGTGCTCCAGGTCAGATGGAAGCAGCTGAAAAGAAAGCCTTTATGCTGGGAAAAGACCTGACTGAGGCTATAAAGAGCAAACGTGTCTATTCGGAGCAAGAATCTGTTCACCAGGAAAGGCGGGAGTATTTTAAGACCCTTGTAGAATTGAATAAAGATATTTGGGCGCATGAATATGAACACTGGAGTAGGATGAGCGGTCTATAGGTGAGGACGTAGCGATATTATCGAGAATCCCATAGCTGACATCTTTCTCTGGATCGAACTATTAATAATATTATTTTCAAAATAAAATTTTCGACGCGCAATGGTATGGTTGTCCTCGGCATTGAGAATCCGCACTCGAGCAGTCCTATAGAATGGCACTTGATTCGTTGATGCGATTGAGAGCTAAAAGCGATTGATTCTTGCCCTCTAAAGCATTTATGTGATGGGGTTCAAGCTTTAAAACGGCATCATAGGCATCTAATGACTCTTTGTATCTATTCTGGAAGTAGAGTGCATTGCCCATATTTAACCAAGCCACTGATAAGGATGGATCGTTTCTCACTGCATTAGCATACGAAGTTGCAGCCTCTTCATAATAGCCAGCTAAATAAAGCCTGTTAGCTTCGTTTAGCCAGTTATCGGCTGTGCCGTTACTTGGCATTTGATAAACTGCCAGGGTGCCATAGCTATATGGCATGCAGCAACAATCTTTGTAAAGAAAGCAGTATGCTTCTGCATACCATTCTCTCTCTTGCCAATCAGGATTATACTGACTATACCAATCGCATATCCCTAAATCAGTTACACAACTCATTCCCATCAAAGTTTGGATTGAAATAAACAAAAAAGATAATCCATAAAATTTTTTCATATCTAATCTTCCTGGCATGAGTCTATAATCCTTTAAGACATATTTTAGCTTGTATAAAGTATATTTGTTGTGGTAGTACCTCCAATAAAGTTTGATAATTGAAAATTGCTGATAATGAGCATTGAGGAAAGGGATATCGAAGAAGCCCATCGATAGCTATCACTTTTCTATAGTTGCAAGTTGATTAGGATTGTTTCAATGGCTATTCGGCAATAAAATGCATCTGGGATCCCTGGTGATGGAAGTAAATTTAATTACGATGAAATGCCACGAGAAATCGCCGAGACGTCAAAGGACATTTACTGAAGGAATCACTGTGGAAGGTTAAAGATGGGAATCCGCTTATTCCATTTATGTTGCGGGCATTAGTTAGATCATTCTTTGGCCTTGGTGATGCTATTATCTAAAACTCACCCGTTTTAATTGGCTTTAGATTAGTGGAAATTATGCGTCCAAAAGTTAATGGCCATAATCCCTATTAACAGCTTTTGAAGGTTTTCTTCAAACTTAAGCCGCTTCAATTCTCCGCTTTGTGGGTCTGCGAATAAATGGATTGAGCCTTTGTGGCGAATCAACCTAAGAAACGGCTTGGATAATGAATAGCTAAACCCCTCTGAATTCAAGAGATTGTTTCTAAAAATATTTAGGACATATCCAGCGATTTTATTTCAATAACGATCATTAACTATATTTATCTTTTAAGAATCAAAGTGATAGTTTATTGCTGAAATATATATATATAATATTAAAACTTTTGTCAATCGAACTTTTTTGATTGCATTAAATTATCGATAAATATCCTAAGATTGCGGACAGGAAAATTGAAAAAAATTTAAAACATATAAAATAAGATTTTATCATTTATCGATATGCTGCAATGTTTATTACTCTCTATATTCTGCTATTACTACAATTATTATTAGTATAGTTATTTTTTATTTCATTATAATTATTAACAAATTTAATTAGATTTAAGTAGTCTATATCATCTTCATTTCTTTTGGAACAATTAGGATTATTTAAATTTGTGTGTTCATAAACAGATGGAAATAGTTGAGGTTTTGAAAGTTTCAAAAAGAGCTATCAAATGTAAAAGAGGGATTTCTATATCAAAAAAAATTTTGGCTCTAATAGGAGTGTTTACGTCGATTTTACCATTAGTGGTCGGACTATCACCTGATGGCGAATATTCTGGGGAAGATGGGCAATCTGATAAAATAGCTTTGTTGGAGCAGCAATTAGCAGAAGCTCAGCAAGAACTTGCTGCAGCCCAACAAGAACTTGCAGATGCTATTTCAGAACGTGATGAGGCCAAATTGGAATTCTTGGAACTTGAAAGGGCTGAAGCAACCATAACAGAACGTGATGCATCTATAGCGATGCTATCAGCACAATATGAAAGTACCGTTAATGAACTTACCGAAGCTAGATCAGCCATAGAAGAACTTGATACAGCAAGAGCAACCATAGCAGAACGTGATGCATCTATAGCGATGCTATCAGCACAATATGAAAGTACCGTTAATGAACTTACCGAAGCTAGATCAGCCATAGAAGAACTTGATACAGCAAGAGCAACCATAGCAGAACGTGATGCAGCCATAACAACACTCACACAAGAACGTGACGATGCATTAACGAACTTGATGCAGCTAAAAGAAGAACGAAACGACGCCTAGAGGCAACCTCCTATTAGGTATGAAATCTTTGCAGAACCAGAAGGCATAGTGCAACGAAGACTTATCCCTCAAAGCACTCGATTGGACTATAGAAGCAGACAAGCCTTCGCAATCCTGGTAACTGGGATATGCGAGCTGGCCCTTAAGCCCCCAATCCCAATGGCTGTGTACCAGCTGGCTCTCCAGAAGCGAAGCCAAAAGATGGTTCCTAGATCTAGGGATAGAGATGAAATCCCATGAACCACCTTGGGACCAAGATCCAAACCATTATAATTATTTCCCCGCAAAGGCTGAAATCTTAGTTAGCCTGTTGTTCACAGCCGAGGAATTCAAACTTCGTTTTTGCGAGATCTGAGCTGGGCTTTCTTCTGGTCAGGGCCCAGATCTTCGGCTTTCTGGGAAAAGCCAAAAATATACCCAATAATCCAATAAATTCGAGAAAAATTTTCAGGTTGGAAAGTCGATAAGGAGGATTAAATTGTGAATGCTCCAGCGCATGTATGCCCTTGGCAGTACGCATGGATGCTCGATAACCCGATCCGAAAGCTCATACAAAATCCATATAAAATTGTTGGAAAATATATCGACAAGGTCAGACTGTATTAGATTTAGGCTGCGGCCCCGGGATGTTTTCGATAGCGATGGCGGAGATGGTGGGCGAACAGGGAAAAGTTATAGCTGTCGATATCCAGAAAGAGATGCTAGAGATTTTGTTTCTATTCTCAAGCTGGAGGCCAGGCTTCTAATCGTTGAGCCCAAATTTCATGTCTCAAAGTTTTCATTTAAAGAAACCTTGAAGTTTGCTAAGTCTGCCGGTTTGAGGTAGATATCTGATCCTAAGATTTTTTTTAGCAGAGCAGTCCTCCTACAGCAGGGTCTTTCTTAGATATCAATATCGTAAAGGTCGACTATAATCTCCTTAGAGGTCTGCAATTCGAATATCTTGGGATTAACAAGTCAGATCAGGCAGGCGACCTTTACAAATTCTAATTATTAATACGATAAAGGATTTGCAGTTGATTCTGGCATATCAACAAATGCATTAATCGATTTAGAAGAAGATCGACCAGGTCGATCGATATTGGAGGATAAAGCTGGTATCATAGATAAAACATCGATCATCATTAGGTTAAATTAGAATGCGAGCTAATGCGGGGTTTCCCGTAGAGGTTTCTATAGAAGTCATGTCTTTCGTCCTGTTATAACTATGCGATCAGCCCCAATGAATCATCGGATTTCTTCGAATTATTCATTTTTAGCAGAAATCTCCAAAATGAATCGATTTCGTTCCACTACTAAGCACCTCTCCCAATGAATTGGCTCTAGCCTGGCTTTGAAGTTGAATTTATGGCAAACCCTCTCTCAGGATGCAGGAGGAAATGAAGTTAAGAAAAATAGCAATATCTTCCGTCATGAGAATATCAGCTAGATTCTTGTCGAACAGCATAGTTACTTCAGGTGTAAGCTCTTCATCCCCTAGCCCTATGATTATTCTGATGTAGACATCGGGAAAGGTAGCGATTCGCACGGAGAAATCGCCGCCCTCTATGATCTTGCCGTTGAAGCGCTCGACTAAGTCTTTGAATAGACTATCTTTGTCTCTCGCCAGTCTTTCAACTATCGGTATTATTGTATTCTTCCTATAAGCTGGAAAATAGGAATCCCCTCCTTTGAGCTCTCTGAACGAGATCCATTCACCAACAGGTCTATAACTGTGCCGTAAAATGCCAGCGAGATAGTGTAGAATCAATACCGATATATAGTCTTCAATAGACATGCCAGAGGCCTGGCCTATGATGGTTCTCTCCCTAACTTTTACCTTATAAGCCTCCATCAGTAAGGAAACGGTATAACTCTTAGATCCGGAAAGTTTATCGATCTCCTTCCACGCCTTATCGAGGGCGATACCATACGTCATTGCTATTCAACTAGATTTATTGTATGTAAGTCATTTGCTCAGAAAAAATCTCAATGAATTACTTTTCGTATTCTATCTAATAAAATATCAATAGACAATTTTTGTCAGAATACATAAATGTTCTTAAGAGAAAACTGTTATGATTGGGCGGAATATCGTGATTGAACTAGGACGCCTACCTCTTCAATTCTCATAGGCAAGAGTTCTGAGTTTTTCCCATTCAACACAAACCTGAATATTATCTAAAGACATTTAAAGAAGGATAACTCTGGCTTCCTTCCTTCCCAATAAAAAAAGAAATTTATTCCTAATATTGTGGGTACCTATAAATATTAAGATTGCCGAGTGTGCGGCCACCCCAGGGATAGTTAGCGAAGTCGGGAGTATAGAAATCTCGCGGGTAATATGCCATATAAGGTAGCCACCCGCCATAGTTACCATATCCTCCATAGCCCACATAATAATAAGGATAATAATTATATTCATATTTTGGCAACGACCCCCAGGTCCACAGGTCTCCTGCAGTATTTCCAGAAGTTTTTAACCATTTCTTGCCGAAATCTCCGCCTACATAAGTGGTCTGATACTGGGCTAAGACGGGGAGAAAGAAGAGCGTCAACACTGCCAACATAACGAAGAGTCTCATATTCAAATCCCTCAAAATAACTACCAAACTCATTAAATAAAAATGTTATGCAATTTAGAGTTTTGATACTTAGTTTCAATATTATCGGATTAGATCTTTGCTTTAATTCAGTGCATAATCATGATGGTTGATATTATTTTTAATAGGCAATCTGTTCGAATGAGTTAAACCTACCACCGCTAAATAAATTAGCGTCGTTCTATTTTAAAAGAAATTAAATACATTTAATTGCTTTACAATCCTAATCAGTGTCAAACCAAAAAATTAGGTGAGATCTGTGAAAAAGATATGTATAACCCTATGTATCGCTGCAATTTTTTTGTTATATATCGGCTTTTTTGGGGACACTGGGATTGCTCAGACCCCTTCGCAACAAGCTTTTGATTTGGGTATTATTCCAACAATGCCAGGATCCATTACTCCTATGCAACAAGCGTTTGAAGTTCGAGGTAATCAAACTACACTGAGAATAGGAACTGGAACTCCCACGCAGCAGACTTTTGAACTTCGAGGCAGTCAAGTGCAACTTGGAACCGAAACTCCCACGCAACTGGCTTTCGGACTTCATGATAATCAAGAATTGCCAGAAACGCAAGCTAATCTTCTTTCGACGCAGAATGTGACTATATTTGATATTGCCAAAGATGGAACTGCTTTGCTAGTACGAGTGTCAAATAATATGATGACACCTATAGATCTGGCAGGTTGGAAGCTTGTGCTCAATAACGGAACTGCCGCTTTTACATTCCCCAGCTTCACTTTGCTACAAAATGCTTCGATTACTGTCCATGCTAATATAGGTGCTAATACGCAAAAAGATCTGTTTGGAAGTAATTTCATTTGGAATGGAACTAGCGACATCGAGCTATTGAATGATAGGGGAACTCTTGTTTCTGAATACCGCATTGCAGTTCCATTGATGGAAAATATATCGATATAGTCAATTAAATAGACTGGCTAATAATTGCCGGATTGAAGGCATGTAAGAAGGCAAGAGCCTAATTTTCTGATCCTTCATCTATATTTTTTGCCAGGATTTTTCAGGATGCTAATTTTTTTCTTGAACTGTCAAAATATCGGACTCAGTTATAATGTACGAATATCAATCATTTCAGGCGCCAGCAGGATCTACATTTCCTGAAAGAACTTCTCTAAATTTGAAATTCATTCAAAGAAAAAAATTATCGTGAATTCTCTGACTCGATCCAATCTTGCTATGTATACTTTTCGCAGCAAATTGAGGCTCATCAACCTTGTCGGTTATCTTTTTGTAATGAGTGATTTCCCAGGCTCTGACTCATAACTAATTTTATTTTCCGAAATATGAGGCAACCTTCTTCCGGCATTCTTGACATAGAGATGCAAATCCAGTGTCGCCTGAAAGCATACCTCCAAGCGCAATCTCATAGTTGATGATGGCAATATCCGGGGAATCGAACATGCAAGCTGTGTTGTACATCTCAAAGCACTCGGGGATATTAACATTGGATGGACATGGCATGCAATATCTGCAACCTGTACAAGGAACTGTAATACGTTTCATGTATTCGGTCTTGACACCCTCGAAGAGCATAAGTTCTTCCAGTGAGAGCGGATTAGGCATCCCTCCATCCGCATAGGCAACATTTTGTACAACTTGCTCAAACGAGGACATGCCAGATAAGGCTACTGTGACTCCGGGTGGTTCCAGACCCATCTCAATGCCCATTCGGGAATGGTCCGTTGAAGCGAGGCTCGTTTCCATATCATGCTAATGGTGGGTATATCCTTGGCAAGCATATCGCATCTCAGCGGTTCCATGACCACAATGCCCAATCCTTTATCCGCAGCATACGGTAGTCCTTCTGTGCCTGCCTGGTACTGGTCATCCATGAAGTTGTACTGGATCTGGCAAAAGGTCCAATCGTAATTGTCCACGATTTCTTTGAACACTTCTACGTCGTCATGGAACGAGAACCCAGCATAATGTATCCTCCCATCAGATATGGCACCATTCAAGAACTCTCATACTCCAAGCGCCCGGAGATTTTCCCAGAATGGTTTATAGTATACCGAAATACATAAAATAATGTATTGCTAAATATATCCATATGAAGGGGGAAATCATCAGAGTTGAGAGGGCTGGGGAACTGGATGAGAGATTAAGAGTAGAAACAGATAACGGTATCAAAATCAAGCTCA
>JALHSR010000028.1 GCA_022865315.1 Methanotrichaceae archaeon
TAAAGAATTGAAACGGAGAACCAGAGTCGCGGGAGCATTTCCGAATGATGAGTCTTTCATGAGACTAGCTGTTTCTATCCTGATGGATATCAATGAAGAGTGGCTGACAGGTAGAAAGTATTTAACGATGGATGTGAAGTAGCTATGCAGGATACAGGGCAAACGAATTTACAGAAATTATGGCACGCTACCGAAAAACAACAATCACATTATCCGAATCGGTCAGCAAGACACTCAAAGTGTACACTGTTCAAACAAGGAACAGTATGCATGCTCAAAGCAAAGTCGTCGAAGAAGCACTACGAGATTTCTTCGAGAGGAGAAATGTGAGTATCGAGCAGTAGGAAGAGTAATCTTTTTTTTTATGTCGAACTCCTTACACATCTGAACTTCTAATAGCCCTAGCATTCTGGCATTTTTACTAATCCCGACTTTTCCTGCGGAACAACAGAAGCGACCATACAAGGGGAAGGTTGGATACTACCCGCATAAAACGCAAGACTTCCCCAGGCTCATACATGATAGGGTCTATGGAGATCTTACGGCGGCGACTTACAAGCATGGGTGAAGGCGGCTTGACTGTTCAATGCGGTTACGACGTGGATAATCATGAGGGAACGAATCCAGCGTGGCCGCGTGTGCTGGCTCTAAAGACCCATATTGAGGAGCTAGGTTTGCAGGCAATACCTGTCGCTTCGGGCAGTTCTGACAGTTACCATGTGTTTATACCGACATTGTCGAAGCCGGGCAAAACAGTCAGCGAGTCCCTAAAAGATGTGCTTAACGAGGTCAAGCGGAAGCACCCGGATATGGATTGGAGGAGCATCGAGATATTCCCGAAGCAGACCACCAAACACAGGACTTATGGCAATGCATTGAAGCTGCCGGGAGCCGTCAATCAAAGGACGGGGGTACGATCTTACTTGGTAGGCGTGGACGAAAATTTAGAACCGGTACCCATCGACGCGGTATTCATTACGAGAGTGGCCGAGCTACAAGATCCTGTTGAAGAGGTAGAGAAGGTCGGGGAGCGCCTGTACCTGAGATACGCTGAACTCCGCATACCAATACCAAGGGGGCCGATGAGACAGTGTTTGGTGGATGCACTTACCAAACAACTGGATGAGGGTGACGGAAACGAGATGCTCGTAGCTATTGCGGATGAGGCACTTTCATCTAGAATGGCCCGGGATGAGGTTATCAACTTGTTTACAGGGCAAGATTATTTTGTCGAGGCGACAACGGCAAGGTACGTCGATTTCATAATCGGGCGCTGTTGTCATCGCTGGAAATGCGAGAAAATTCAGGATAAATGCGGACGTTTTGTTGATTGCGAGCGGTGTCCGCGCAATTCAGTTAAGGTTACGGTTGCGTTGGCGGCTGCAACGGACGTTTTTGCGGAGCCTGTTGTTCAAACGTGGTTTATATAAAAATATGGTTAAAAAATATCTAAGAGTGTGTATGAAGATTTGAAAGATATAGACATCAATGGAAAGAAGGTCGTATACGCTGATGACAATGTCGGCGAATTCGATGGTGATGAGGAAGAGGATTGGGAGGACGTGGAAGACTGGGAAGATAGCAACTTTGGCATGCCTCCTTTGTGGCGGTATGTAGAGGAGATAGTCAAAATTGACCCGCCAATTCGCATGTATAGCGCAAATGGCTTCCAACTCTTGGATGACGGTACATCATCGCCTGCTATGGAGTACGTGGATTTAGGTCAGTACATCAAGCCGGAAATGCCACGTACAAAGAGGAAGCTAGGCTATGTGCAGGATTTGAGGAAGCGTGCGGTGTTATGATAATTATTCCGACGACAGATAAGCTCGTGGCAATCCAGCTAGTTAAAAGCATGGCGAAGATTGAATTACCGGTTGCGGTTGAGGACACTCGGTGGAGCTATCCGTATTTTGTGTGGATATTTTCGATGCCCTCAGACCCGAAAACTGAATGCAGGTTTGCTGACGCACTGTTAAAAGACGCTGGATTCGATCCGCATGAGTTCACTGAGCAGGAGCTAATTACAATCAGGGACAAGCGCCATGACTATGCAATAAAAGACCTCATAAGGGGTCGCTATCCCGTCTTTGGATTTGTTGATCCGCGGACTTGGCAGAGAAGCTTGAGTACCTGCCAATAACGCGCATGATGAAGATCAGAGATCCCGTATAACGACACATTCAAAGCAAATGCTATTTTATGAGATGAACAAATTAACAAGAAGCGATTCAAAAAAAGAGGAAACTACATTCCCTACCTCAATCCCCGCCGTCAACTCCTCGTCCACCTTGAACGGAGACGTGCCAGCCAGACTTATTGCAGAACAACCACAGCAAGATATGCAACGGATTTTGAGTAAAAAGTAAGAGACCGCCTACTTGGAGATAGGATAGAAAAATGATAGAAAGTGCCGAAAAACTTCACGAAATATTAGAACACGTTGGAAGCCACATCAATACACCATGCACCGCTTATCTTATTGGCGGCGGTGCATTCATGATGCACGGCCTAAAAGACGCTACCAGAGATATCGATCTTTGTGCAGATAATCAAACCGTCCACTACATCATATCCGAATTAAGGGAGAGCAATAACCTTTGGACGTGCAATATCGGGCA
>JALHSR010000279.1 GCA_022865315.1 Methanotrichaceae archaeon
AGAGGAATATATATACGATCCCCCATCCGGTTTGATATCGAGTAGATGCTTTAAATCGTAAAATGAGAAGCATAGAATGTAGTTCTGAGGATTATTAGAAATTTCAATATGGTTGACACGGTTATTGTCTAATTCGCTTTCCCATTTATCTCTGCTTTTATCTTTCAATTCATCATAAATAAGAAATTTATTTAATTTGCAAATTTCACCAGCGCACTCTATCGCGTGCAACATATACGCATCTTTACCGGTGATACAAAGCTCTCTGCCAGTCCTATCTGCTATCTCTCCAAAAGTAGTTAATCTCTCGAAGTTTCTCGGAGAAAAATCAGCAATTACTAGACCATTGGACTCTTCAACCGCTTTCAGGCAGTTCTGATGTACAATTTCCTCAGATTCATTTATTTCTTGTCTCTCGGCTCTAGTACCTTCGGTTATGAATATTGAAGCGTCTTTGGCGGCCTTAATAAAGGCTCGAGTCTTATCCGCCGTTTTGCCGTGAAATCTGAAATCGCCAGTATACGCTATGGTAACATTACCGTCTAGAATATATGAAACAGCTCCATAAATTGAATGGTCAACATCATAAGCTCGGATCTCAAATGGCAAATCCAGATCGGGTAAAGAAAAAAGCTTACCAGGCTCTAGCTGTTTTGTCTTGGAGCTTTGGCCTGGTTTTTCGGAAAGAAATTTCTCCAGATCCCCAGATGGTTCAGAAACGCAGCAAAGATTTCGTCCAATGTACGGCGTCTTTTTGCTACTATCGGACTTGATAATTAGCCCATCCTTGATCTTTGGCGAAATATATGCAATTTCCAGTCCGATTTTTGATTGCGACGTATCCCTTAATGCTTTCAGAATTCCAATGCTTGTGCTAGATGCAATAATTGGCATAGATTCGCTGATAAAGCCCACATTACCGCAGTGATCTAGGTGAGCGTGACTCAGAAGAACGGCCTCAGCAGCTAATGAAGTATATGCTGAAATGTCTAAGTCAGGAGGAACGAGATCTTCACGATATATATTGATCTTTGGTATCAAACCGAGATGTACAAGATCATGAATACCTCTTCCACTTCTTTCTGCTAGAAAATCTTCAAAGTATTCGCCATATTTTGCAAAATTTGTCCCAAAATCTAAAAAGACACCTCTTCCGTTATCTTCAACATATATTTTATTTCCACCTATTGTAGTGGCTCCATCATAAACTGTTACAGAGGTCATCAAATTTCCCAACAATCTGATTCGTTTTAATGAGAATTAATCTTTCTATTATTTCAGGCATCATGGCAAAAAATTCGAACACATCATGCAGGAGCTATCACGCTTCAGGAACGAGCGTTACTGCAATAAGTTCCGCGATCCAAGCTTTAAAAATCCGGCTTGGACTCTTGACAGACTTCCATCATAGGAAGCTAGAAATTAATTGACATCTTCAATGCTGCTGTGAAAGGAGGATCTAGAGATTGAAACGAATATCATCTTGTCCATCCAAAGGAGAAACAAGTTTGTGTGATGGGCATTGTGATCATTATCTTACGGATGATGAATGTGGAATCTATTTCTGCGACCTAAATGCCACAGGCGGATGTGTGGACTTTGCTTAATGTACAGGTCAAAGGACTTGATTGTCCTTGAATTAGGAATAGTACTCAGTCGTTATTCGTGATCGAAGAACTAACTCAGATAAGTAGGATGCTTTTATCCCGGTCGGGACGTTGTTTTACTAGTAATATTTATTTTTGATCCATAGGCAGTGAAGCCGATGCCTGTGGCTATCTAGCAATTGCCGGTTCCATTTTGCTCAAAACATTATTTGACGAGTTCTGTGAGCATAACCAGCCCGATTATGAATGTGAGGTCTGGTTCTGTGGACTAAATGCCAATAATTAAATTGGATTTGAAAAATGCCTTTGCATGGACAAACAAGGCCTCTTCCTTAGGCCATCTTGGCAGGCATTGACACAGTCAATCTTTTGGAAGTTGTTGAATATCCATGGATGATTACTGCCTCTTGATTTGTGAGGAAGTCGTCTTGATAAATTTCGCGACTAAATAGCCAAATATGCATAACACCTAGCCATAGTTTTTTGCCAAATACTTTTTATACTCTTCTGCATTCAAGTTTGTAGCAAATCTTATATTTAATTCATCTTTTTCAGATTCAATCAACGCCATGACTTGGCAGCATTCTGCCAATCCGCTTTCAACAATATCTGATTCATTTTTAATTTTTAACCACTTTTTTTCATATTCAATCATTACATAAAAATCATGCAACGAAAGTATCCACATTATAATAAAACCAAAATAAAGCCAGTTCATCAAGTAAGCTGAATATATTGTAAAAAATAAATATAATACACCGGATACAACTAAATCAATCATGACAATCGAAAGAATTTGTTTATGAACTCCGGGAATTTTTATGGACTCCGGCGGTATAGCCCACATGTTTGCCCATAAGTTCTTTTTATCTTTTTTTAATTCACTCAATCTATACTCTAGCTTAGGAATTTTTTGAGATATATAATTAGTCATCGAACCAATAATCATTTTTTGTGAGACGTATGTTTTGTAAATTGCATCTCTGCAACTGAAATAGTTTCCCTTTTGCTTGAGGTTTATTGCTTCATCGATTTTTTTCTTAGCTTCATTTAGCGCGTCAATAGAATTGAATTTTTCTATTAAGCGACTAGCCTTTTCAATTTCTACTTCTGCTCTACTTTTTGTCTCGTTTGTCAAATCGGTAAAAAAATTTTTTAACTGTCTACTCATTGGTGCAAAGTCCTCTTCCGAAAGAGTTTTTAGGCAATATCTTCTATCAATATCAATCGCTATTCGTAAATTACCTAATGCTTCATCGTATTTGCCGAGTTTAGAGCAATATTGTGCATGCTGAAAATAGGCTTCGCTTAACTTGGGATACGATCTAATTGCATTTGATGTTGCACCATATGCCTCTTGATAATGCCCTAGATGATAATTTGATAGTCCTATATGAAGAAAGGCTATGCTTGCATAATAATTTGATCGCGGTATTGCATATCTTACTGCTTTCTCATAATACCCTAAAGCTTTCTTTAGATCTCTTTTTTGGAAAAAATATATGTTTCCCAAGCTCTGATAACAAGCAAAATAATATGGATTTAGATTAATTGATTCCTCAAAATCCCTAATTGCCTCCAGAATCAACATATTCTCATAAGCAAATTCAGCTCGTTCTCTCAGCTCTTTAGCCTGAGTTGTAAGTGGTTTCTGGAGAATTTCTATTATTTTTTTAAAATCCTTACGTTGTTGTTCAAGTATCCATATCATTTCTGATAATTTCCAATCAAAAAGCGCATTTAGATCCTCAATTCCCATATATATTTGGTCAAGGCCATCAATAATCCTGTCGGTATTCCTTTCAGAGCTATTGATTATTCGATTGGTATTTTTCTCAACCATTTGTTTAACGGCGTATACAGCTCTAAATTGATTTTCTCCTATTTCATCGGCTACGTTTTTTATGCCTATTAGCTCTCTTGTTGTATTCAATTCAGCATTTGCAGCAATCCGCTTGGCTGCTTTTTCTTGGCTATAAGCAATGCTTTCCGTTTGCTTCTCTAGTTTATCCTCTATGGTAAACCTTATCGATTGAGGTATTTCCGTCATACCCTGATCCTTTGCTTTTTAACAATCTGGATGCTGATTGATTGGCCAGTAATAAAAGATTAGATCCCATAGAGACGAAAAGTGGGCAGTTATTCAAGCCATAACACCATTTTAAATAGAATGGAAAGCCGAAATCCGCTAATAAAAAATTTATGAGCTTCAATGTCTCCTTTTTCACTAGCTCCAGCATCTCCGGGTATGATTTAGATGCCTTTCTCAGATGATCAGCGTCAAGATCGAAAATCAGATCCGCACCTTGCCACTCTTTCTCGTTCATAGTCCGCGCTGCCGGTCTCTGATAATAAGCAGCAGAATGATAGACATGTGCTGGGATCATACCTAGGATGTAATCGACAATTTCTCCTCGGTTTAAATAGGACTTGTGGCGATGCATACCCAAGTCATCGAATTGGATGAAGCCCCATTCTCGAGACTCGAAGCCTGGTGGCAACTCCAAAGAAGCTGAAAGGTAATATTCCCTGAACTTATCCCTCAAGAAGTTTCTTGTAAAGGCCCTCAAGTAATCACCGACAATAGCATCATAATATCGATAGATAGGCTCTTTACCAAATATATGTTCCTAGCGCCTAAAAAAAGACGCATCAGGAAAGAGGATACGAAGTTGATATGAAATTAACGCGTAGATAATATGTTTTCAACTGTTTAAAAGACAATAACACTCAATGATAGCTATAAATTGTGATTATTTATATTATTTACAAGTATCTGTAAAATGTTCTTGGATTTTTCCCCTCCATGCACACAAACTTGTGAAATGCAATCTCACAATGAGGATATGCTTCTGAAATATCTCTTAGTGGTTCACCTGAAAGTATCCTCTGTTCAATAAATTCTCGTGCAGGATGAACACATATGGCGCAGCTCGTTGGTATATTAGGTATACGACTTTCTTGTTCCCGTCCCGATGTCTTAAAATCAACGGTGCATTTACCCTCTATGGTAAAATGCTTGCTCAGCGCGGTTCTAAACGAGCTACACCATCTACATCTCCCATCACGACCAAACCCCTTTATCAACAATTTATAAACCGTTGGACTCTCTGATACTGGGATGATATTAGCTGTTGAAGGTACAGTTGCATCAGCCCAACTTTTTGTTTTTTGAATAGTTGGTAAAAATAATGGATCCGGATCAGAGGAGGTAAATCTTAAAATACAACTTTTAGTTCTGCTACCTCCCATAGGTTTAGACTCGTGGAAAAGACGAACCATAGGCCGTGAGCTAATCGTCATGAATATGCCTCATAATGAGATGGGTGGAAGTTTGTCATAAATAAGTATGAATGATATAAAAACTTAGTCGTGCGTTTTCGGGAAATCTTGTATGTCTGACCATCAGACCCAGATTCCTGCTGGTCTCGTTACTTTCGCTTTCCTAAGAAACAAAGAACTTACCTAAGACATGCCATATTGAATACCCCTCTCCTAAAATCATTTTTTAAAGAGCCAGATTTTAGATTGGTTTTAAGTTTTTCTTCGAAATTCAACAGAAGTTTTTGAATAAACTAAGGGGAGTTTTTAAATTAATGAAATAAAGATTAATCAAAATTATTAAGTAATTTGGATGCCTATTATAAGTTTGATCTAACAAAGGAGGATTATTAATATGTTATCTCCCTTGATTCCTGATACTAAGCATCCAAAATGGATTATAGTCGCAAAAATACTTGAAATTATCGGCTCGCCAAGAGCAAGGAAGATTGCCGGAAGATTAAAAATATATGATGTAAATAATTTTTTATTATCGATTAAAGTTTTATTTCTATCTGATTTATTCGAAAGAGACATTTCAAGGTTGAAAAAAAGGCCATACCATATTGGTAAATTTTGGAGAGGGATGTCAATCTTAGTCGGTTTTTCATTGCAAGCACATCAAAAGCAAACATAAATTAGGCAGCAATACCAAAATATTTGGCAATTCTGGGATGAGAACATGGGAGCTAACGATTGGGAGTCAAGATTCGAAATGACTCCCATGGAAAGGAAATTTTTCGATGCCGCCAGCAAAGAGATCCCAGATTTGATACCACAATATGAGGTATGCAATGGAAAATATAGATTGGATTTTGCGAAACTAATTTATGATAAGACGATGGGCATTCCCATTCTTCAAATTGCAGTGGAATTAGATGATCAAACCTACCACAGTTCCGAAGAAGCTCGAACAAATGATGCTGATAGACAGAGAAATCTTGAAAGAGAAGGATGGCGTTTTCTCAGGTTTACCGGTTCGCAAGTTCAAGACTTACCTAAATGCATAAATGATCTAAAAAATTTTATAGAAAAGAGATTAAATGAAATAAGCAATGAAGAAAAGGACGTCAAAAATGCTTTTCTAGCTGCATCTATTGATAGAATTCCAAATCTATCACAAAATTATAAAGCATTTAAAGATAAATATGTATTAGATTTTGCATTGATTTCAAAAAGCCTAAATACAAATAAGGAATTTTTAAAGCTCGCTATTGTTCTGGACAGCTATCCCTTCATAAAAGGAAGAAGATATCGCAATTACGATTCTCAAAAGATGCTAGATCTTGAACATGATGGTTGGCAAGTGATAAGATTTACGGGGAGACAAGTTCACGAAAGCCCCCAGAAATGTGTTGATGAAGTTTTATCAAGAATTGAAAAATTCTCATCACAAATAAATTTAATAAGTTTGAAACCAGACACTTTAAATGCTAAACATACCGGCAGCCATTTAGAGATCGATAAAAGAATTTTAGATATTAATGCGATAACCTTGAAAAAACTGGTCGGAGCAATTTTAATTATTTGTATGTTATGGGTGGCCGCTGGATTTATATGGGACAATGAGTTTTTATCTAAAAATAAACGCCCAAACATTTCTGCCCTTACGCCCAATCTTTCCGATAACCAGGTTGCTGGCACGAAAATTAGTTGGACGGCCACGGCTTATGATCCTGAAAATGATAAATTGTTATATCGATTTTCATTGAATGGCCCCACCACAAATTACGCCTGGAAAGCGTTAACAGATTGGATCAAGACTAATAGTTATACATGGAATACGACAAAATTTGATATTGGCGAGAATCAAATTAAAGTCCAAATTATAGATGGAAACCATTCTGGAATACAAGGATTCGATGCCGAAAAGATCATGAGTTTTACAATAGCTGGATTATTACCGGTGATTAAGAGTCTGACACCATCTCGTCCATCTCCGCAGTTCGCTGGCACTGATATCTCATGGAAGGCAGATGCATATGATCCGTTGGAGCGCGGAATCTATTACAGATTTTCGATCAGTGGTCCATCGACTAATGAACAAAGATCCTTCATGACTGATTGGATTACAAACAACCGATGGATGTGGAAAACTAATCCCCTCGATGAAGGAACCTATCAGATCTATGTAGAAATTAGAAGCGAGAATAGTGTTGAGCCAGAGACATATAGGGCTGTTAGCTTTAAACTTACCAATCCACCTCCTGAAACACCGAGCTTAGAGTCCGACAAAATGAGTCCACAGAATTTTGGAACTCCAATAGCATGGGAGGCAATTTCCTCAGATCCTAATGGCGATACAATTTATTATCGATTCCTGCTTAGTGGCCCGTCCACCGATTTCGATTGGAAAGTTGCCCATGATTGGAGTATAAGTAACACTTGGACATGGGTGCCTTCTTCTCTAAGTGTTGGGGATAATACGATCAAAGTTCAAGTTAGAGATGACCATTACGAAGATAATGAAGTATTTGATGCAGAAAGCGATTCTACATTTACCATAATTGATCCACAACAAAGACAGGCAAATTTAACGACCCCATCTTCTATTCAAAAACCTGCTGAATATCAGCGTTCTGCTGAATCGAATCAGTTAGAACTAAAAAAACAACAGGAAGTCGATCACCCTTCTACCGGGCTCAATCGTTCTATTCAAACGAAAACCGAACCGTTTAACAAAATAATTTCGGTGGGTGGCGATGAAAAACACAATCGGACATTATTTATCGGTGAAGTCAATAAGGGGCGAAGTTAATAAGAAAGCGATAGCTGGATGCATCATTCGGCCTCGTTCTACAAGGCATTGCGATTATAATTCGATCCCCCATCGTGCCCCTCTGGTCTAAAATAAAGCCTCCTCTCGACTAAGGGAAAACAAAGGAATCTCCTCGGGAGAGTGTTTGTTTTTTTCACGCTGCTCTTAGATCAGCGTTTAAATGCTTGGTTTGCTGAGAGAACTCAAATCGGATCTCGAAAGCGGATATTGAGGGCCAGCCTGCGTAGGCGTTTCCATTACAGACGCATTCGTGAAAGTTTCCTGCTTTGGTGCAGCGGTTGCGGACATGATATTTATCGGGAAGATCTTGCGTTCGGCGATAGTTCCGTTCTCCCAAGGTTGGAGAAGAAGCATGATTACGTCTGTATTGCCCGCGCTCTTTGCATTGAAGGTAAACGTTTCCTTTCCTGGAACACCTACCATTCCCGACCTTTCACTTCCACTGACAAAGGTCGAACTCATAAGACTCAGATAGTCAGGATCGAATTTCGTCCACCATTCAAAGCCAGTCGAAGGATTGGATTCAAGGGATATGGCAAACTCCTTTCCAACGCCGGTGTTGATTTGTGGTTCACACGGTGCATTATCGCAGATGTTCCCAGAAACGATCACAATTGACGAAAAAATAATGGCCAGAGCCAAAATTGCAGATTGATTCATTATCCACACCTACCAAGCCTATATCGATATAGTATTTCTCGCTATGCATTTGTGCTTTTTTTCTATAATAAGAACAAAGTAGGGTCGCAGCCTTGATTTACCCAGACGGTGGCAATTGGGCGGGTGTGGGCTGCTCGCAACGGTCTGGACTTGCGTAAAGAGGCTGTCATCTATTAATCAATCTCGATAATCCTCTGGACTCGACAACTTGCCCACAAAGGGTCATTAAATCATCATCAGTGGATGCCGAGGAGATATGAGGAGAGTTAAGAATATATTAATAATTGGTTCGGAGGCTCTCTCGTGCGGGGGTTCTCTCCCCCACACACAAGCAAAAAGACAAGATCACGATGCACTGACACATTAAACACGAATCCGCCGCTTCACTTACAAGTAAGAGAGGCGGATGCCAAAGTAATTTTAGGAAGTGAACCACATTTTCTATGATCTTTTGCGTCTTTCATGTTATTGATAGAAATGAAATTCATTGGTGGATGCCTTCAAATCGCATTTTATTGGGTCAATTTACTGGTAAGCTTCTCAAGAAGGTAGGCAAGCTTTAGTTGGCGTGCCTTTTTCATGGCTTCGTCTTTGTTCATTTTCTTTGTTGAACCCAGATGAACGGTATGCACCGAGCCGCTTGGTGTTCGCCATGACGTATACCAGTATTCATAGTCGAGCTTGTTGATTCGTTTGGTGATCTTGTACACGGAGATTTGATCGATGCGCGTCTCTTGCTTCATGTTTCTGTTTTGAGCGTGGCTCATCACCGCTCGAACCTCATCGCCGCAATCGAACACATTTAGAGGATTAACTACGTTGCTGCCAGCCATTGCCGCGTTCCTGAAGATCTCATTTGGTAGTGGCGTGTCTTGGATCGTAGACCACACTTGTGAGGACTTCACGGCTTCACTAAGCCTGTCCTTCTTAGTTTCGATATCGGGCATGAGCGTCTCCCAAGCCAATTCTTCAAGGAAAGCCTGCCTGAGGTCTTCACGGCGTTCATCGAGTGAAATGAGGCCTTCGATGGCTTCAGCAAAGAGTTGACGCATCTGCTGGACAGGTAGAACATCTAGTTCTATGCCCAACGGTTTCCCATAAACGCCACCTGTCCGTTTGAGCCATTCTTCCAACCCAGCGGGCTTGGGGGTATAGGTTTTTAGCGCAATCTCTTCTGGCGGGATGTGTTTTGGATGAACACCTATCCGATTGGTTATAAAATGGATCTCTTTTATTTTGTTCGCGTCAATCTCACTCATTGGAAATAATCTCTTAATCTGCTCATATTGTGCATTGAAGATGTGATAGCCGTAGGGGTCATAATCTGTTAATCCTAAAAGGTAAATCGTGCCGGGAAACTGTTCTTTGAATGCCTTTGACCTAACGATTTGCTTCAGGATGTCCTCTGTGCATGATGCTGCTGGCTCACCACCGCCACTAATAACTGAAACTCCATATAGTTCTGCTACAGATTTTAAAACTGGCCAGATCGTGTCTTTTTCGGTGAATATGATCACCCAAGGGTAGTGTGCTCCGACCCATTCAGTTTTGGCCACCGTGTTCGTCATGGAAACGGCCGGTGATCTCTGGCGTGATCCATCGATAATGTGTAGTTCTTCATAAGAAGTCAATTTACTAGAAACCATGTCCTCCAACTCGGCTGAAAGTTTAGCATCCCATTCTATTGGGTTGCCTTTAGATGTCTTTTTGTTGAGTAGACCTGTCCGAGATAGGGCACTCTTGATGCTAGCATACCAAAATCCGCGTAGTGTACGTTGGTCTCTTTGCCCGCCTCTTGCAATAATATCTAATATCTCTGCAAGAATCAGGCTTCGCATTTTATCAACATCTGTATCGAATCTGTCCAGCGCAGCTTTCAGGTCTGCGTCGGACATCCGGTCAGGCCTGTCGGGCAGCATCAATTCTTGGTATTTTGGTTTTTTCTTAGCCATTTTTACCTGCTTCTTCCTATGCTCTCATTGGTTTGCACCTAAAAATACTTTTTCCACGACTGTAGTAGAAAAAAATAACAAGAAAATAACGAGCATTGCTCAGGATAAGCATATGTCTACAAAACAGACGAGGAGAGGAGCCGCATATGCGGCTTTTTCTCTTCAAAAATGAGGTGTGGGCGAAATCGCTCTTCTCGCAGCTACTTGGCATTAGTATATCGCTTTTTTGTGAGCGGAGATCAGCTTTGATGCAAAATAAACGAATTGAAGGGAATGCTCTCACACATTTTTACGTTGCACAACATATTGAGGTTCGAAAATGCGAATCAAGAAATTTAGAAGAAAGCTATGCGATCATGACGGTGGCGATGGCCGAGAATCACGGTTTATCACGGTGCCGCAGGCGGTCTGGAAGTATATTTGGAATGAGGATGCCGAGTACGTCGATATCGTGCTAGGCGAGGACGGCAGGCTTACGATTGCACCGGTGGTCGAGGGAGAATAAAGAGTGCATTGATATGCTAAAAAAGGAAAGGAACGGCTTGCCGGCCGTTCGAACAGAGACGCGACCAAACGTCTTCGCAGACAAAGGTATCTATTGTATACCGCGTGTAAAATCGGCATTAGACCGTATAACCTTTATGGTATATAAACTTTTAGGTATTAAACCTTTCAGTCTAAATACCCAAGAGGAATTGCGGGAATATGTGGCGGTGGTCTCATGACGCTCACAACAGTGCACAAGAGTCAACTAGCCACGAAATACGGACTGTTGGAAATCGAATCCCGTGAAGAAAGTGGGGAGCTTGTTTCTCTTAACGAAGCAGAAGCGCGTCGATTATCGGGATGGACTAACGTCGGTTCAGGCATGCTCATTAAGTATCCTGATAATGGTTGCTTCACAATCAGGTTAGACGAGCCTATTATTGTTGATGGCAAACCACTGAGGTACATCAAAGAACGAGGTGCTTCTAACGCCTTATACAATCCCGGCATAGACACGGCACAAGCTCCAATAATGTGGATCACAGAGGGCGAATTGAAAGTTATGTGTGCCTACGATCATGGGCTTTCATTTCTAGGCATTTCCGGTGTGTGGTGCTGGAAGATAACTGATGACGATGGCGAATCGTTGCCAGATGACCAAGGACTTCTTCCTGAATTGGCTAAAATCAATTGGACTGATAAGGAAGTCGTTCTACTCTATGA
>JALHSR010000280.1 GCA_022865315.1 Methanotrichaceae archaeon
AATGGCTATTTAATCAGGGAATTGGTGAGCCATGGATCGGTGGCGATCCCCCGTCCCACAGTCGGTGGTACCATTGAACAAAATGGTATCATAATTTATTACTAAGTCCACACATCCACCAGTAGCATTCAGCTCGCAGAACCATATTCCACATTCGTCATCCCCAAAGTAGTATTGGCAATGCCCCTTATAGAAACACATTTCATCTTTAAGCGGGCAGGATACTGAAGGCAAATCACTTAACCCTATTTGAAATATGAGCTGGTTGATCATTTCTAGTTTTCTATAGAATTCAACGTCCAATGTTCCTTAGATCATGCTATTGAAATTCGATATGTCTTCTCTAAAAGCTTATATTGTTACTTTGCATCCTAGTCGGCGGGGAGGGAAATGGTATCACTCACAGTCTATGATGGAGCAAATGGAATCGGCGGCAACAAAATCTACCTGGAGGAGAACGGCCAGGGAGTCTTTCTCGATTTTGGCAAGAACTTTGGCAAATATGGGCTATTCTATGAGGAGTTCCTGAAGAACCGAGATACCCGCGGTATTCATGACCTAATGTACCTTGATCTACTCCCCCAACTCAACATCTATCGCCCTGATCTAATACCCTCCGACCTGTCTTTGACCCAGTTTCCTGCACTCAATGTCACTGTAGTCCTCCTCAGCCATGCACACATGGATCACTGCGGTAACTTGGGCGTTTTGAGAAAAGATATCCCGATCGTGGCCTCGCCTGAAAGCATTGTCATTATGAAAGGCATGCAGGATACTGGAACCACGTCTATCGAATCGGATACAACATATCTTTCCATGAGGCAGCCAGGTGACGACTTGGGTCTCTATTTGGAATCTATAGCTTCCATGAATTATCTCGGCAAGGATCTCTATTGCACAGAGATGCCATCGGAGGGATTGCTGTCGTTCTTATCTACTCGACCAGGCCAAGATGCTCCCAAAGCACGCAAGAAGCTTGAACCTAGCAGTTGTGCTCATTACACAGAGATGGATCTACCTTTCGAAGTCTCAGCTCATCCGGTTGATCATTCCATCCTTGGGGCGACCGCCTATATCTTGAGAGGTGATACCACAATTGCCTATACAGGAGACTTCCGTCTACATGGTAAGAACGGAGAATCGACACGAAAGTTTGTCAACCAAGCTAAGGACGCTTCTATTCTAATAATTGAAGGTACCAGAGCCGGCCCATCATTAGGTGAAGAAAAGGTAACAGAACAATCGGTCTGCAATGTGTGCCAAGAATCTGTCGAAACCTCCTCTGGTTTAGTGATTGCCGACTTCTCAGCCAGGAACTTCGAACGGTTAGAAACATTCCAAGAGATTGCCCAGAAGACCAACCGTGACCTTGTGGTGACCGCCAAAGATGCTTACATGCTCCACTCGGTGGGATGTGTTGATGGAGTCTGTAGGACAGAATCGTTGAAAATTTATAAGGAAATCACCAACAAGACGAGGCGGAAATGGGAATCCGAGGTTGTCCAAAAGTTTTGCGACGGTCAATATGTTGACCACACTACCATCCGAAGCAATCCTGACAACTACATCCTATGCTTCTCCTTTTTTGACATGAAACATCTACTAGACATCAAGCCGGAGGGTGGGACCTATATCTACTCGGCCTGTGAAGCCTTCACTGAAGAGATGGAAATTGATTTTAGACGTTTATGGCAATGGCTTAGGCGTTTCAATATATCTTCATGTGGATTTTCAATGGAGAAGGGAGAGGGAGCCGATTACAACCTATGCTTCGATGGTCGTTATCATGCTTCTGGACATGCATCTGGCGAGGATATAACTTGGATAATTGAACAGATTGACCCGGAGGATAATATTGCCAATTCATACCGAAGCTCGAGAGTGGTTTGCCAGGAATTTCGAGAATGTTACCCTGGTCGATGAAGGAAATCCATTGAATTTTTGAAGAAACTGATAATATATACAAAGAGTACACTCTTACCATGCTTTGAAAAGGAATAGTTAAATTTTAACTACTTTTGCCGAAAGACTGGAATAAAATTTGCCATACCAAATATTAGCATTATTCAGATTTCTCTTCATCCCCATCCTCATCCGTTAACACCCAATCATAGCTCAAGCGGTTACCTGTTGCTTCAATGATCGCGTCTATTGCCTGTTCAACTTTGCTGCGCATTGTGGCATCTCCTGCCTTAGTAGGGTTGATCTGATAGATAACAGCCATCAAGCTATCGACGGCTTTTTTCCTTGTGGCTTCTGCATCGGCTTTGGCCTCTGCCAATTCATTAGGATTAACTCCAGAGTTCCTCATAAATAGAAACCATTTTTCTTATTAGTTAAGGATATCTTTCCCGTATTGGGGTCTTTTCTTCTTGGGTGTAAAGATGTAAACTTTACACCTACTTTCTAGGAATCCCTGTGATCCAAATTGTATATTCTATCCATCTAGATCCGTGTATGGTACCCATTCAGTTCCAAGCCCGTCTATCCTTTCAATCTGACCCATATCAGAGTACCTTTTGCAGAAAATCCATGCCTTTAGAATTAAAATAAGATGTCATTATAAAAAATGTTTTATTTCATGTACTGAATTGATTTTTCAGATCGGATGGCATAACGGCCCATAATACGGGAAAATCAATTTCTATATTACCGAGTATCTTAGGAGCATCATTATATACGCATTTGTGGTGATCGACGTATAAAAGTAGAATAGTATCACTTATAAGTAAATAGAGAATAACAAACGGATCGACGTGCGCTCCACGAGTATGTTTTAGATCATATCTTTTTGGCTCGCCCAATCCAGGATTTCTAATGATCTGTCCAATTTTTTTATCAAGTTTATCTTTTAAAGGTTTGTTCTTTCTGGTTAATTTTCTATATTGATCCTTAAATTCCGGCGTGCGCTCTATTTTCATAAAAGAGGTTATTCTTCGTTTAGGTCACGCATGAGGTCCTCTAGGCTATCAAATGATTTAGCTAAACCCGCATTATACTGTTTCATGCTTCGAACCACGCCAGCCTTGAACTCAGTAATTACAGTAAGATTGGTAACTAACTCCTGATCCTCGGTGCTTGCCATATTATCCTTCTTAAGTGGCATTCTTTTTGTATTTATAATCATCACTTCCAGAAATGCCACCAACCAATTATGAGAAACTAGTTTGTATAGTTATGTATTTTCATTCATGTAAAAATAAACCGCAGCATATTGTTTTCGGGCCAAGTTACTTATCCTAACAGAACCTATAGCATATTGGAGGCGTTCTAATGATGTGATTCAAGACGCGCTTCGAGGGGAGCCCTGTGATCATGTTCTTCACTTAAGTGAAACCTTGCCATATATTACAATTGCATCGATCCCCCGAGCAATATTGGATGCGGGATGGCATCCTACCGTCTATAGGGATTGTTTGATGCCACATATGAACTGCTTTTTGACCCTGAGCAACTTTTGTGCTTAAAATCGATTTTAAAATTTAATTCTGAATTAAGGATAAAATTATCTGCTTTTGCCTCCAAGTCACGAGAAGTGCATCTCTTTTTCTCGTGAATCCGTCTACCTTGGAGGCGTTCTCATGATATGGTCTAGGTTGAGTGGTTGGGGGATTCATTGTGATATTGTTAATCCCAAACAGTTCGAATTGCAGGTGGCTAAAGAAATCCTGGCCGAGACACGGCTGTCCTAGAGACGTTCTGTGTATCTAAGCTTGCCCGCTTTTTCTTTCCTTGCAGCACTTCGAATAAGTTCCTTTATGTTGACTGGATTTTTGACGTCCTTTAAGACAAGGTCGGGATCAGTTTCATCAGAAGAGATTATTTCCACACTTCCGGTTCCTTGCGCCTTTTCGAAGCTGTCTGTAACAGAATCATAAGGGCCATCAATGGGATTAAACGCTTCATATCTACGGCCCTATAGTGATGCTGTCAGGTTTAAATCCAGTTTGGTTGACAATTGTTACGGCATAATTGGCTTTCCTATTATTTGAGTTCCATATCTATTAAATCAATATATGTTGTACAAGAACTTCTTGGGGGTGCTGATATTATCAATCGATTTACTCCGCTCACATCGATATCGACATTAGTTGGCAAATCGCCTGGATTTATCTTTAATGTATCCAGAAGTATATTATCCTCTTTACCGAAATAGACTGTAACTTCTCCGCTAGTATCTGTCTTGTCATCTAATCCAATACGCCCGGTCAGACGAGAATAATCGCCCTTTAAATTAAAATAAGCAACATAATATTGCGACGGGGCGAGGAAGGCGCATTCGATCAATTGTATTCCATATTCATACGCATCATTGCCTATTTTCATATCGGCTGAAGAATCATATTTCATATCAGGGAATGTGCTATGATATGCACCAAGACTGGAAAGACGAATGGGTCCATTCGAAGAAGTTAGATCACGTGGCTGCTCTTGCAGATGATCTGAACTCGCCTGCATTTCAGGTTCTGAAGTCGAACGCGGAGAAATTATAAAACTGGCCGATTTGTGGTCATCAGAACCACTTGGATCCGCATGATTCTTGTCCCTAACTAAAACCTCTATTATATTATTACCAATGTACTGTTCACTGGGCTGCCAGGTCCATGCGTTATCTCTGCTCCAATCGTCTACAGGATCGCCATTCAGGATGTATTTGTAAACTATCTGATCACCATCAGGATCTGTAGCATCTGCGGTCCAAGTTATGGTCGTGCCTACTCTTTGAGGACTATCTGGTGCGGAGGCGAGTTCATTTATTAAAGGAGGTTGGTTCGTTATGGTTTGTGGGGAAATAGTGAAATCAATAATCTTGGAGTCATCGCCATCTGCATTATGGTTTCCATCCTTTACTTTGGTCTCTATTGTATGAGATCCTATATCGGCATTCGATGTAATCCAGTGCCAAGATGAATCATGAGACCAATCTATCCTCTGCTGACCATCAAGTAAGAACTTGTATTGGACCGAATCTTTTTCTGGATCTAATGCCGTCGCAGTCCATTTTATCGTTGTTCCGGCTTCCTGTGGACTTATTTTATCTGGCATCAGACTAACGACTGGCGGCGAATTTACTTTCTCAGGAGAAGAATTCAAAGCAAATGCAAAAACGAGGAGATCTATTGATAATAAGGCTATAAATATATATTTAACTTTTTTATTAATATCTTTATGCTTCGTATAAAATGTGAATGCAAAAGCTAAGAGTCCAGCAAATACGCCACAGACTATTATCAATTGCAAATTCATTTGAGCACAAAGGCGTATATATATGGGATCAACTTAAACATTTTGACCGACATCCCAGTTAGAACGCATATCGATTTCTTTAAATAGCAGGATTTTATTTTACTGGCAATTCTGTGCGTGGAATAAATTACCGGTATATATGGCCCATGATCGACGCTTCTTGAGTGTAGTTGATCTTTTTCATGATGTTCGACAACGTTTGCACGAATTTAGATCGTCGATCCATCGTCATTTGTAGATTAAGAGAGCTTATATTTTGCAATTGCAATCCCGCATATGCCACGCTTGGGTGTTGCTGGCAACATTCGACTTCCACTGCCAACTGATCGCCGCTTTCGGTAATTATGTACTTCGGCGGAGATGGCAGATTATAAGCAAATATCACGTAGTCATCAGAGTGCGATTTGAGATCATCCATAAAGACTCTACTATTAATTACTTCAGCGTTGGTTGGGCTTTCCTCGCCACCAGATGTCCATTGTGGTTCTTGAGGAGGCAACTCGCCCCCGGTATATGTAGGAGCCTTCCTTAGCTGATCGTTTGTTCCAGGTTCTGGTTCGGTATATTCAGTCCTTAACCCAGATGTGCAGCAGTCATTGCTGACTGCTTCGGGTACGGAGGACTTCAACCAGCAATGGGGGTTTGGCCCCTGGACGCCTGGTTTCACATATGTCCATGCCTCGCACTCACTGGTTTGAAGGCACATCTGTTCGCAGCGGGAGGGATTTGCCTCAGTCAGGTTAAAGTTATCGAGATCCGATCCAGGCAGATCAGTATCTGGCAAGATGGCGATCGATATGCCACAGAGACAAATGAAGGAGGTCAGAGCTATTATCTTTTTATACATGATCAATTTCTCCTTTTACCGTTAACTCCATTAATATTCGTTATTTTAACCTCATAAATTTAAGCCATTGAGGCAGGAAGAAGTTCAAATCCCATTGATGCCACCACTTCAGATAATATTTTATTATTAAAGAAGATTCTGGTAAAATTAGTTGCAACAAGCATATTCTATTGACGCTCCTGCTCTCAGCAACGCGTGGATCTGGATTAGCAAAGGTGTGGCTCTCAGAATTGAAGCGGAGAATTTGCCGGCTTTGCTTTATGCGTGGCAAAGTTGGGGTCCGGAGGTGGAGTCTAAGGCATGGGTTCGAGAGATCATTAGTGATAATAAGGGTCTCGCTGTTCTTTTGGAAAAATTCTTTGAAACACATTATACAAATATCGGTATAAGGTATGAATTGCATCCCAAACATATCACACCTTTTTTGGAAGATTCACCAAAGATAATTGAGCGATGTAGGCAATTAAAACAAGAATTGCCGGATTCTAAGTGGAAAGTTATTGACCAATTTATAATTGAATATGAAAATTCGCAGAAGATGGATCGGAGCAATATCGAGAACCAATAAAATTAAAATTGAAGGGATATACCGGCATTTTATTCGCCGCAAATTGGAGCTGATAATTCAGCTTCCAATAAGGATTCTTTTCTTATTTATCATTATATCTGAGTCTAATTCAAGGCGTATAAGAATTAATTCTCTTTCTGCTAGAGATCTAATTGTATTGGTTTGCTTTCACCCCAATCTGTTTTGAAGACTGTATGGCTCAGGGGTCCTCCACTGTTCTGCTCAGCCATAACCAGGACAGTATACTCTCCAGATTCCTTTATATCAAAATTTAATATCTTATCTTTAATATCAGGACATCCTTTGAGGACTTCGAATAACCGAGCTATCGCCAGTTATATATACTATAAATACTATTATATATCATGAATAGTTTTATGAGCTTTGGCATCCAGCTGGCTTGCCGTCGATTAGATGAACTTGGCGATCCCCTTTCGGGATTAA
>JALHSR010000281.1 GCA_022865315.1 Methanotrichaceae archaeon
AAAATAAATAGTTATTGACAGGTTCATATGGCTAAAATTTAGCTTGTTTTTGGAAAGCTCTAAGGTGCTGTTCTATCCAAAAATTCAACTCTTCTAGAAATGATGTTTTTATTTGTTCAAGAAAAGCGTTTGACCAATTCTCTAGGTTGAGGCCCCATTTGATTAGATCCTTTTCATGTACCCAGGGCTTATAGATAAATACGGCCATCAGGTGATGGACAGCCAACGGATAGGATTTGTTTTCTATAAGCAGTCCTTGGCGAAAATTTTCAGCAATCCTTAGGTAAGTATCTGCCGAAGTTGTCAGTCGATAATTATGACGACCGGTATCTAATGGCTGGTATGTACTGATCCTATCCATGAGTTGTTTAGTCATTTTGCGCTCTTTCAGAATCGTATCGACATTGATTTTTGATTTGCGGACATAATCTTGGAACCACTTTGATATGATATCATCGTTGACCAAGAATGCCAAAAATAAAGACGAAAAGGATATATCGAAATCGTCCTCAAAATGCTTGTTGATCAACTTGGATCTTGATAACAGGCGACTTAGCTCCCGTGAATAGCTCCCATTGGGAAGATTTGCTTCAGTTCGAATCATATGGATTTCTCTATAAGAAATGAAATAATCGTGTTATATCTTCCCTAATAAAAGGCCTCTTCCGGAAATAAGCTTTTCTTTGAAAATTAAGCCAGCTTTCCACATTCTTATTCGAAATGCTAAAGCTCAATTAGCTTTAAATCACAATTCAGATTTAAATATTATTGTAGTTGCGATTAAACAAATACTCATTTGTATTTTTACCTGCAGCTATCAAATCCAGGATTTTTAGTCGTCCACTTCTAGGTCACCTGTTATAAAAACGTTGCCTGTTGACTCTTATTGGCAGGTGAAGATTAAGAAATCTTCATATCTGATTAAGTGAAGCAACTTAAACATCTTGACTTCGATCACGCAAAATCAAAAAACAAAATAGAAATAATAATATTTTTAGGCGATTAATCATTCGACATATATATCGCTGGTCTGCCGGGTTCTGCTTGTTTGCTCTTGGACATAGGGTCATCCGTCAGCTCGTCTGCAGAAAAGATATCTATTGGCACACCTAGTGCAGTTTGCAGGTAAGCCTTTTCCTGGCTCAGGACAGAAAAATCATCCAATGTAAGTATTTCAGCGCTTAAGGAGTGGACAGATTTTGCCAATTTTTGGGCATATTTTGGAGCATCTTTCTTTTTCTTGGCAATCTCCGGCTGGGACATGACGATTTTCATGAATTTACCCATATCCATTTTGCCTTCCTGTGAAAGCTCGACGGCTATCCTAAACATCTGTTTCTTCCATGCAGGTGCTGTATAAAGTGTAATCTTCTTTGGACTGCTTTTAGTTACCTTTAGAATTTCTTCTATATCATCAAGCGTATCCTGCAATAGTCTCTCAGCCAGTTCTGCTTGCTCATCAATCAGGGCCTCGTCCGCTGAAGGCCATGGCGCCAAGGAAACATAGCCTTTTTCCATATTTGACCAGATTTCTTCACAGACATGTGGAGTAAAAGGAGCAATTAGCCTAACCCAGCTACTGAGTACTCTGCGGAGCTGATTTTTTCCTCCACGGCGTTGGTACCAGCGCAAATCGTTGAAGAGAAGATAAAATGCATTTTGCAATGCCCTGCGGGTTTGGATATTTTCCATGGCCTCTGTTGTCTCCGATATGCGTTTCTGCAGACGAGATAGCATCCAGCGGTCAATCTGTGAATAATCCAGATTCTCATTTATGCTCGGGTCTGCAATTATATCTTTTGCCAGATTATAAAATCGTTCGAGCTGGCCGCGTGTACTCACTACTCCTTCGTTTCGCCAATCGACATCTTGCATGTATTCAGCATTTCCCAGGATGTAGAGCCTTGTAACATCCGCTCCATTTTCCGCCACAGCCTGCTCTAGAGTTAGCAGAGGTCCCCTCGATTTTGACATTTTCTGACTCTCCAAGGATACAAAACCGTTTACAGCTATGGCTTCTGGCCATAGAGGCTCCGGAAATATAGCGACATGGTGATAAAGGAAGAATAACAAGTGGTTAGCTACAAGATCTTTACCCGAGGTACGCAGATCCACTGGATACCAGTAGGCGAAATCATGTTTAATCTGATGAATAATTTCAAGAGGTATGCCTGTTAGCTCAGCTATATTCTCAGGCTTGCCTTTACCCAAAAAGATATAGTCAAAGAACTCTGGTGTTAGATTTTCAATACGCATGTCTGCATTTACATACTTGGCCAAAATGTAATAAGCCATATAAATTGTGGAATCGCCTAGCGACTCGATCAGCCACTCCTTATCCCATGGCAGGTGTGTTCCCAAGCCCTTTCGGCGAGCGCATGCCTTGTCTTTAAGCCAATCGATCTTGTTCTCAAACTCAACTCTGATCTCTTCGGGAATAATCCGCATTTTAGCAAGGCAATCCAGAACACTTGCTTTCCAAGTTGGATCAGAATACTCAAGGAACCACTGGTCTTTTACCATCATAATTACGCAGCGCGTTCCACAGCGACAGATAACTGGCATCTCGCTAAATTCATAAAAAATTTCAGCCATATTCTCATTGATCAAATCCTTGAGGAGTACGTCTTTGATCTTGCTAACGGCGATACCAGTATATTTGCCTGTTATTGGTTTCAGAACACCATTGTGGAACTCGCGTTTATAAACCAGTTTAGTTGCTTCTTCGGCCTTGGTATCATTCTGATTCTCAACATTTAGTTCCTTCACAGCTTCAATGGCAGGAAACTCGCCATATCCTGGAACTTCAATTAAAGAGATGATTTTGATCTGACGGAGATCTTGATTCAAGCCATATTCACTCAGATCTTCATAATAGAGATCCTTCAAAGCCAGGTAATCGTAAGGCGCGTGGGCGGGTACGGACATTACTATACCCGAACCGTTATCTGGATCTACAAAGTTAGCTGGAAGAATGATAACTTGGCTTCCCGTTACAGGATTACTAACACTCTTGCCGATCAAATCCTTTCCAGATATCTCAGTTCCCCATGCAACCTGGCGATCTGTAAATGTAAGTTTCTCATAGGCCTGAGGTGAGACTACCCATGTTTCTTCGTTCACCCTAGCAATAACGTAATTGACACGAGGATTGATCCAAAGGTTAGTAACACCAAAAACAGTCTCCGGTCGTAGAGTTGCGCATGGCAGAATCCAGTCACCCATCTTGAATTTCAAAAGAGCAAAGTCAAGTAAAGTGGCATCTTCACCCTTGAGTATGTCGTGGTCCTCCACTGGATTCATATCGTGCGGACACCATCTAACGGGATGGCTACCTTTAATTATGTAGTTTAGATCTCGAAGGATGCCGTATTGCCATTCAATAAACTTATTGTAAGCCGGGTCTGTAGTCGTAAATTCGCGTCTCCAATCGATAGAGTAACCTATCCTTTGCATAGCGTTCTTGGCCTGCTGCCGAAAATATAATACAATTTTTTCTGGAGTATTAAGCTCTGCAAGCTCATCTTCTGGTATCCCATGGAGCTTGGTGTAGACATCCCAGATAAGCGGATCCTTATTTGCAATAAGCTCACTCAGACCTACTATCGGCGTACCGGTAGCATGGAAGGCCATGGGGAAGAGGACATTCAATCCTTTCATTCGTTTGTACCTAGCCACAGCATCGCCTATGGTAAACGTCCTAGTGTGGCCAGCATGCAGATTTCCGTTCAGATACGGGTAAGGTATAGTTAAGAAAAATTTTTGGCTTGAGTCTGGATCGGCATGGAAAACGCTATTCTCAGCCCAGACCATCTGCCACTTAGTTTCGATATCTCTTGCGGAATATTCTTGAAGCACTTCAATCTCTCCGGATTTGGTTCAATAGGGCAAATTATTTCAAGGAGCCCAACTTTTCCAGCCTTTCTATCGCTTTTTCAATTCTGTTGGTCGGCTGAGTGATCGAGAACCTTACATAACCTTCACCATATTTGCCGAAACCCACACCTGGTGTGGCCGCAACGCCAGCATCTTCAAGGAGATGTTTACAGAACTCCACGGAATCGCCGCCGATCCATCCCCACAAATAGAGTGTGGCTCTAGGCTTCTCCAATTCTAGACCTAGATCGTTGAGGCATTTGTAAAGAATTTCGATTCTATATTTGTATACATGGCGGATTTCATTTACCGCCCCTTTGGATTCGGGACTTCTCAAAGCTACTATACCGGCATCTTGGACAGCTCCAAAGTCGCCAGAGTCGATGTTGCTTTTGACTTTGCCGATTCCTGCCACTATCTCTGGATTTCCGACTACTGCGCCTATTCGCCAGCCAGTCATATTGTAAGTTTTCGAAAGGGAGTGAAACTCAACAGACATATCTTTGGCTTCTTCGATCATTAATAGGCTCAAAGATTTTTGATCATCATAATAAACCTCTGAATAGGGATTATCATGAATTACTAGAAGCCTGTAATCTTTTGCAAAATCCACCAATTTTCCAAAAAATTTTCTGTCTGCCAATGCTCCCGTGGGATTATTTGGATAATTCAGGAAGATCATCTTTGCCTTGCGAGCAACCTCTGGATCAATTGCATCCAAATCTGGCAAGAACCCATTTGTCTTCAATAGAGGCATTGTTACTGGCATGCCTCCTGCAAAAATAACTGATGTCTTATAGACAGTGTATGCTGGATCTGGTACAAGAGCCAAATCTCCTGGATTTATAAAAGCCAAAGGTGCATGAGCCAAGCCTTCTTTCGATCCAATTAAAGTAAGTACTTCTCTCTCAGGATCGAGATTGACTCCAAAAGTATCCTTATACCAGTCTGCCATGGCCGTTCTGAAGGCTAATTTTCCTGCATATGAGGGGTACTGGTGGTTTTCCGGGTTATCTGCAGCCTTCTTTAAGGCTTCTACAATATGAAGAGGCGTTGGCATATCGGGATCGCCTACGCTCAGGTCGATTACATCTAAACCTCTTGACCTTGCTTTTTGTTTTGTCTGATCGATGGCAGCGAATAGATAAGGTGGAAGATGCTTTATTCGGTCAGCATACAATTAAGTTCCCTCCAGAATAATCACAACATTACTGATAGGATTCCATTTATATTTGATTTAGGTACTATAAGCTATTCCGCACATAGTATCGTTATGTAATATTTAAGGCTAAAGGAATAATGCTGGACATAAAAGATCTTGCTTCTTGGTTACCCATGGATGTAGTGAAGCTCTATGAGGTAGAGGGGATCAAGGAGTTCTACCCGCCACAAGCTGAAGCAATCGAGCGAGGCCTTTTGGAAGGTCGAAACATGCTCCTTGCTATGCCAACTGCCTCGGGTAAGACTCTTCTAGCAGAGCTGGCAATGCTTCTAGTCGCTTTTCAAGGAAAAAGGTCTCTCTACATCGTTCCCTTGCGTGCGCTGGCTAGCGAAAAATTTGATTCTTTCAGGAAATTTAAGCATCTAGGCGTTAAAATAGGAATCAGTACTGGCGATTTTGATAAGAAAGACGAGCGTTTAGGCAGAAACCAGATAATAATAGCAACATCTGAGAAAGCTGATTCTCTTATAAGAAACGGGGTAAGCTGGATCAAAGATTTATCTGTGTTGATTGTGGATGAGTTGCACCTTCTTAATTCTCCGGATCGTGGACCAACGCTTGAAATGGTTATAACCAAACTTTTGAGGCTGAATCCAGATTTACAGATAATAGGGCTGAGCGCCACCATTGCAAACGGGCTCGAGCTGGCCGATTGGCTGGGCGCCGAATTAGTTACAAGTGACTGGAGACCCATAACACTTCGAGAGGGTGTAATTTGCTGCGGACGAGTTATTTTTCCCGACGGCGAGGCATCTTTGGATATCAGGAGAGACGATGCTTTGGAACTAGTCAGAGATACTCTAGCTCAACAGGCACAAATTTTGATCTTCGAAAATAGCAGACGTAATGCTGAAGCTATGGCTGTCAAGCTTATCAGTGAGGTTACTTCATCGGATCCCGAGCTAAAGGCACTTTCCCTACGTATCCTGTCAACAGGAGAAAGTGAGATAGCTCGGAAGCTTGCTGAATGTATTTCCAGGGGAGTAGCTTTCCACCATGCAGGACTGCTTCCTGAGCAGAGGCGTTTGGTAGAGCAAGGTTTTCGGAAGAACAAGATTAGAGCGATAGCCAGCACTCCAACTCTAGCTGCAGGTCTGAACCTTCCAGCTCGACGAGTTCTAATCAGGAGCTACAAACGATACGAATCTGGACAGGGGATGGTGCCTATATCTGTGATCGAGTATCGGCAGATGGCAGGGCGAGCAGGGAGACCTGGACTTGATCCTTATGGTGAGTCGTTCCTCATTGCTAAGAATAATTCGGAGATGCATGAGCTGATGGAGCACTACATATTAGGCTCACCGGAAGATATCTGGTCCAAATTGGCAAGTGAAAGCGCCCTGAGAACTCATTTGCTTGCAACGATAGCATCAGACTTCGTTTCCAGCAGGGAAACGCTTAAAGAATTCATATCGACCACTTTCTATGCTCATCAACAAGATCCATGGAATTTGGATTCGACCATCGAAAGAGTCCTAACTTTTTTGGTGACGAAAGGGATGATTGTAGATGATCTCTTGCCGACAAGCTTAGGTGTTTTGGTCTCCAGGCTTTATATCGATCCTCTGAGCGCTGTCATAATGATGGAGACTCTCAGGGAGAAAACCAGGTCTTCGGATTTGACTTTGATGCATCTAATCACAATGACTCCTGATATGGACCTCTTATATATCCAAGCGGCTGATCATTGGATTGAGGAGTTCATTGATGACCACAATGAAGAACTGAACCGCGAAGAGAACTATGATTGGCTGCTTCGGGAAGTCAAAACGACAAATATGCTGATGGATTGGATATCTGAAGTCAAAGAAGAGATTATTGGCAATAGATATCGTATTAATCCTGGCGATATTCGCAGAGTTGTTGAAACAGCTGAATGGCTTATGCATTCTTTGGCACAGATCTCCAAGCATCTTGACCTCGGATTAACCTATAGGGCGGAACAGCTAGCACAACGCATTCACTATGGTGCTGGTCCCGACCTGTTAATATTATTGGAGTTGAAGGGCATTGGTCGAGTGAGAGCCAGAAAGCTTCATCAGGCTGGTTACACTAACCTTGAAAAGCTGAAAAAAGCAGATCCTGCTGAGATAGGCAGACTGATTGGACTCAAAATGGCACAGAAGGTTATGTTGCAGCTCAAGAACGAGGAGATTTAAGCATTGAAATGGCTTAAAACCATTTTTCAAAGGGAACAACCTAAGAACAAAATAAAATTTTTCCAGCTTTCCGATCTCGTTCCTTGGTTGGACGAGAGATGCAACGGCGTCGAGTTTGAAAAAAGTCTTGAAGATATCAACACTCGTATTAAAGAAGTTGCTGAAAGCTTTTCAAGGGATTTGAATGCTTTGAAAATGGCCGTGCCAGATGAAGCAACACCAGCGAGGCTCTTGAAGGTAGGTTTGGCAGCAAGAGCCGAGGTCATCAAACAATTGGAGTCTCTTGAAAAGAATCTTGTGTCGCCAAAGGATATGGATATTGATACGATCTCTTCATATCACTGGACTTTGGTCAAAGGCCTCGAGCGGACTGTAACAAAATATAATAAGGCACATATGTATATGGCAGCCCTTTTTCCCCAAGAAGCCGAAACTCTGAATTCTGATCTGAACAGGCTTAGTCATCAGTTAGTAAGGATGGAAGATGAGATCCGCAAGAAAAGAAAGGAAATGGAGGAAATTTGGTACTCCAAGGAATTGATAGCCGAGATAAGGATAGAACTATCTGGAATAGGGGATCTCGAGAGACGTATAAAGAAAAACGAAGAACGCCTAAGCGAGCTTCATAATTTCAAAGATAGGCTAGAATTTGAGTTGAGAGATTTCGAATCAAGTGAAGCGGGCACAAGAGCTGGCCAATTGAAGAATATTTTGGATGTTAAGCGTGAGGAGCTGAAAAGGCTTGACGATGAATTAGAGAATCTTGTTTTTCCCCTAACCAAGGCTTTGACCAGAATAGTCAAACAGGGATCGAGTGAAAGGCTTACTCTTCAGCATAGAGATATCCTTGAATTGTTATCCAAATCGCCTTCTCAGGCTCTGGATGACGATACAAATGATGCAATACGTGAGCTTAGGTCCAATTTGGCAACTCTTGGACTTAAGGATAAGAAGAAGGAGAAGATAATAGCCCACATAGACTTTCTTATTGAGAATAAACCCCTTGAGAGCCTCAAATCTCGTCGAAACAAGCTTCAAAATGACATCCAAGATTTGGAAGAAAAGTTTTCAAGAAGCTGCCACGAGATCAACCTTTTCAGAAAAGATCTTAACAAAACAAGGAAGGATATAAAAGATATTGAGACTGAATTAGATCAAAATCGTAAGGATCTTATTTCGTTGGAGGAAAAAGCTTCTTCGAATAGTGCTGAGCTGCGGGAGCGGATTGCGAAGATAGCTGGCGAGCCTGTAGAGATAGAGTTGGTCTTGGGAGATTAGTATCGATGAAGGTGAACCTTGGCGGATTGGTTTACCTTTCCACTGTGGATTGGATGGGGCGGGCAGCTATGGTCATTTTTTTGAGGGGTTGTCCCCTTCGTTGCCCACAATGTCAGAATAAAGCGCTCCAAAATGGCGAGCAACTGGTAGAAATTTCATATATAAAAGAAGAAATAAAAAAGATACGCTGCTTTATGCCAACGTCCGAACAGGTGACTCTTGAAGAGGCCTGTCTAAAAGCTGCCGAAAGGCCTTTAATAAGCGCTTTAGTTTTCTCCGGAGGGGAGCCTTTAATGCAGCCCAATCAGGTAGTTTCCCTCGCTCGTACAGCAAAGAGCTTGAGGCTGAAGACGGGTCTGGAGACTTGCGGCTACTTTCCAAATAGAATACTGAGACTATTGACACAAGATGTAATCGATAAGGTTTTTCTTGACATCAAGGCCTCTTTCCATGATCCTGAATATGAGAATGCTACAGGCATGGCGGGTGTTGCATTGAAAGTTAAAGAGAGCCTGAGCATTTGCATGAAATTGGGAATTCCTTTGGAGGTCAGAACAACGGTTTTTCCGAATATGCCTTCTCCATCGGAGGTATTTGAAATAGCTGAAGCCCTTTTGGATCTTAAATTCATTTACCCTGAAAATAGATTGGAATCCTTTGTAATCCAGCAGGGACGGCCAAGAGATGCCGAGGTTCAGCCAATTTGCTTGGAGAACCTTAAATCTTTGGCGGAATCTTTGAAGGATCGCATAGATGTGCGTGTGAGATGCAGTCCAAAATTTGGCATAGATCTTTGATAAGGCTCTCGGGGCTGGATAGTTAATTGAGGATTATTGGTCTTATTGGGATGCCAGGGTCAGGCAAAAGTGTTGCTTCAGATGTAGCGCGACAGATGGGTCTATCTGTAATTGTTATGGGCGATATTATCCGTGAGGAAGCCGAGCGCCTGAAGTTGGAGCCATCAGACGAGAACCTCGGAAGTGTGGGAAACCTTCTGAGGGCGAAGGATGGAGATACAGCGATAGCTGCAAGGACTTTGGAGAAGGCCAGACATTTGGGCAAAGAGAAAGTAATAATTGATGGATTGCGGTCCAAGGCCGAGGTTGAATTTTTTCGCTCTAAATCCGATGACTTTAAGCTCGTGGAGATCTGGGCTCCATCTGAAACTAGAACGAAGAGGATTCAAATTCGAGGTAGGACGGATGACTCAAATGTTGACGGAGCAGCCATTGTTAGTGTCGTCAAAAGCAATGATAAAAGCAATATGGCATTTCAGGTTCTCGGAATGAGAGAGGTTCGGGAGCTGGGTTGGGGGATGGAGGAGGCTATCCAGGAAGCAGACTTTAGGATAAACAATGAAGGCGAGATAGAAGTGTTCAGGAAATCAGTTCGGAATATGTTAGAGGATCTAATTTCTGCTTAAAATTTTTCTTGTTCTCGGGACATTTATTAATACAAATTATTAATTTCGCTATAGTGCGCTAAAGCTTTTGATGAAATGTGCATTGTCCGCGTGATTTAAATATCCAGATATTCCATAAAGATATATGAGGTGAACGTGAATGTGTACAATTGGAGGCGGTCCGGACATTGGAAATGTCGAATCCATAACCGCGAAGGATTACGAATGCCTGGACTGTGGTAATAAGTTTAAAGCCATGGGAAGCAAACCAATGTGCCCTGCGTGTAAATCCAGGAACGTCAAATCAGTCTGACACATGCATATTTCCTTACAAGAGCGTGAAGTCGCAATTCTTTGCGGGAAAAGTGGCACCATAGCTATTGCCAAAACACTTGGAAAATTTTTCTATATTGATTCGCAGAACGATGAGTTCATTATATTTACAGATCAAGATGATATCCTTGTGGCTTCAGCATTTGGGATTGGTGAAAAGATCAGGCGTGGACTTAAATGCACTTTATTTCAAATAAGGGAACTAGATGCACCGTTAATCGTTCTTCCCAAAGGCCACCCTGCATCACCCAGGCTAAAAAATGTTATATCCATAGGTCCAAGGATTAGGCTTAGCTGCCAAGTACAACCTGGTACTCATCCTGAACAAGATATATTATGTTGTACAGATGAATTTCATGGATTAGAGATACTTGCAGAACCTCATGGAGCAGAAATAAAGGGCTTCAAGGGTGATACGAGGTTGGAAAAATTATAGGTGAATATAATGGCAGCACAGATTAGGGAAGACAGTCTTGTGAGATACAAAGGCACCGGAACTGTTGGCGTAGTGAAAGCACTTAAGGAAGAGGATAATGGAGAAAAATGGGCTTTTCTAGACAGTACCGGATTATACTATAGGATAGATGCGCTGGAACCCATTGACTTTATACCGGAGCGAAAGGAGCTTGAAGGCATGACCTTTGAGGAAATTCAAGAAAGGTTAAAACAGCAGCAAGAAATGATGGATCGGGCCAAGATGCAGGATGAGACCCTTGAGACCGGCGGATAGAATTTTGGTGCATTTCAAAGGATAGCGATAATAGACCTGACTTATTCAGCGGATAACCCGTTGAGAGGATCAAAAAAGGTCAGGGTGTCACATACGGTCCGGTACAAAAATAATATATTTTTTTATATATTAATGCATTGGATTTATCAGGGGGGACCCTCTATTGCAGCAATATAGTATAATAAAGATAATTGCCTTTTAATTTACGATTTATCACAGCGTCTATTATTTATTGAGGGCCGGGAAAACCTAAGTGCATAGGACTTCAATTTCTTAGTTTGCGCCAGATCATGATCTATGTTGTGATTATAAGGTTAGAATGTGCAAACAGACTATTAGGATTGGTGTGGTAGTTCATGGTCCTGAAGTAATAGACTCAGGTTCAGCCATCCGTATTCTGGACTACCTGAAGCGATATGCCAATGTTTCCGCAATACTAGGTGGCACCATGGGCAGGCTAGCAGTAATTGATGCGGATTTGGACCATATGATAGATATAAGTGGTAAAAGGACGCCTAGCCAATCTATTAGGGAGCTGGGAGAATCTACAGATTTGATAATTCTTTTAAATCAAGCCAAAACTAGAGAAACAGGCTTTGCATTTGGTGCCAAAGTCGTTACTAACGCTCAATCGATAAAGCCGCTGATCCAGATTGATTGTGGAGGTAAGTTTATTGTACAATTGGCCGGCGAGGATAACGCAATTGCAGAGATAATCGCTAAAGATTTAGGTCTTGATTTGCTAGGACGATCCCGCTTATCTAAAGACGTTTCAGTTAACGGAGATATCGAAAAACGTCGACTCGTTGGAGTTCTTTCGGGAGAAGCAATTTCGATAAATGGTATAGTTATCGCTAAAGCCAAAGAAAGCTCTATCGAAATTCTGGCTCAGAATGGAAAGATAATCGCTGTTAATGGTGCTGATATAAAGTATCATGGTTTGGAGAAACTGCCACTTCTAGAATTGAGCAAAGCTATGATTCGGAGCGGAAAAATCAGGCGAACCAAAGCAAATCCCATAACAAGAGCTTGCAGCGGGGATGAAGCAGCCACATTGATCATTGTGCGGAAGATGCTTTCGAAGCTGCAAAAGGAGCATGCATAATATTAACGATAGGCGACGATACAACTTTGATCGCAGGAGATATTCTATCACGGCTTAGTATCCCTATAGTTGGTATAGTAGATGGAGATCTAGATAGCCTTCTGCATAAACCTATTATATTTCCCGGCAGTGTAATAATCAAGGTGAAGCCTGAATGTGATGACTTAGTAGGTGAGCAGGTTAAAGAAATGATCTTCAGAGGCAAAACTAGGATGATCATTGGGAGGGCTGATCTTGAGGATATGGTCCTCAAAATAGCTAAGGATTGCATATTGCATGTAGAACGATTTTAAATTACAATGGTTCATCAATAAATCTATCTATCCTAGGAATTGTTTGTTCGTGGTTTTAACTTGCGTTTATGCATTAGGCTACATCATTCACCAGTTATTTTATTTCCATTGGGTATGATGAGATTTGGATACAGAAATAAGAATAAGTGATTACGGCAGCTATCTACAGTTCCCGAGGGCTCGCGCACCTGAGTACAGTGCAGAACGCTAGCGGGCTTATCT
>JALHSR010000029.1 GCA_022865315.1 Methanotrichaceae archaeon
AGTGCGATAAGTGCAGATCAGAGTCCATTATTTTCCAGAAGTATTCTGGGATGCATCTATGTCATACTCATTTTGAGGGGGATGTGCATCGCAAGATTCGAGAAACGCTGCGAGAGACAAAAATTTTTGCACCCAAAGCTAAAGTGGCTATAGCATTAAACGGAGGAAAAGATAGCTCCACGCTGCTCTATGTGCTGAATCACTTATTTTCATACCAGAAAGATATTCAGCTAATAGCAATCCTCATCGATGAGGGTATCAAAAGTTATCGTCCGAATACATTGGCCGAGGCAAAATCTTTGGCAGAGAGACTCGACGTCCCTTATGTGGTAAAGAGCTTTCAAGAGGCCTTTGGAGTGGCCACAGACGAGATTGCCTCCATGGAGCGGGGTCCGGCACCTTGTAATTTCTGCGGTGTCCTGCGAAAAAATCTGCTTAACCAGACAGCTCGTGAGCTCGGCGCCGATGCTTTAGCAACAGGCCATAATCTGGATGATGAAGCCCAGACAATTCTTTTGAACTACCTACGAGGAGATATCGATCGACTTTTCAGGCTCCAACCACCTCGATCACAACCAGGCATGGTGCCATGGATCAAACCCTTAAGACGCCTTCCTGAAAGAGAAGTCGCATTATATGCCATCATTCACAAATTATTCAATTATGATTCCGGCTCTTGCCCTTATATTCAAGACGCTATGAGCTTGGAAGCGAAAAACTTGCTCAATGACTTTGAGGACAAACATCCTGGAACAAAATATTCTCTCTTACGGAGCTTCAAACGAATAATCGATATGCTGCCTGATTCTAATTTCCAGGCGCAGCCTTGCCAAAAATGTGGGGAATCTTGTAGCAACGGATTCTGCCAAAGCTGTCAGATTCTGACCGAGATAACGCAGGGCAAAGCCTTTAAGTGCAAATGCTAAGAGATTGAAAGGAGCCTCGGTAGCTCAGCTGGTCCAGAGCGATTGACTTGTAATCAATAGGTCGCGTGTTCGAATCACGCCCGAGGCTTTATTTGAAGCATCCATGATAGAAGTGAACCATTTGAAAACCAGAATACATACATATCTCATACTTGTTATGCTATTGCTGCCTGCAGTACTGGCTAAGCCATCCTTTTTCGACCAGAGCAACCCGGATAACGATCTCAAAGAACTAGATGCCATGTTATCTGGTGAACATAGAGGCATCAATTATGGTCAAGACATGAACTCATTATATGAACCGCCACAGATGAATTCCACTTTGCCGAGTCTATCCTATGATACACCCTTTAAGGATTTATTTCTTAACGACTCGATCTTTGGACTTTTTCTGAGAGAGTTTCAAACCGAGATGATGCCACATCAAATTAACATGACCTTGAACGAATTGCACTCCTCGCGGTATCCTTACGTCGAAACAAATGCTTCTTCGCTGAAATTCGAAAATGACGACCACCGCTTTAGACCAATATTGGTAAAGGAGCCCAACTTCTAATTATTAATATCAAATTCCATTTAGATTCAAAATATTTTCTCACCACCAACATAGCTTCTTAATAATAATATAAAATAATAAAAATAACGCTCAATAAACCAATAGATTCCTAAGGATGATCAAATCGCTTTTGCCTCTGACATTTAGCCATTTAATATCTTCATTTAATCAATAATATAAGCGATGTCAAAACAAATGAGACAAGAAAGCAATCGAGCCAAAAAAGTCAATTATGGCATTTAGCTTTTCCTGATTCCGATAGACCTCTTTAATAGTGTATCCTATTTCTCGAAATCAAATTTGAAAACGAACAGACATTTTAATTTTTTTATTATAACTATATATTTCTGTTCCCCATGTTATATATAGTTCAGCAATCAACATTCTTTATCTATTAAGCTCGCCTCGCCCTCTTCACATCTAACCTGGTCTTGCATCTTGGGCATGCTTTGGGCTTGCTCACTCTGGTATCCCATCCATAATTGCATTTAGGACACTTCATCTGTTTCATACTAATAGGATTGTAATAAGAGTATTAATAACTTTCCATTGATATGAATATGTTTCCTTCTGTGAGCGCAAAGCCTATAATTTCCTAACGGCCGTAATAAAGAATTCCATGAACGAGATTCTGGAGATCCTTTCTAAGAATGCCAAAACGACACCAGCAGAAATTGCAGCTCTGCTAGGAATGGCCGAAGAGGATGTAGCCAAGGAGATTAAAGAGTTGGAGGACTCAGGGATTATAACTAGATATATTACATTGATAAATTGGGAAAAATTAGAGGACAATCCTGTTTTCGCTGTCTTGGATCTCAAAGTAGCCCTTCAACGCAAAACTGGGTACGACTCAGTGGCTGAAAGGATCGCCAGATTTACGGAAGTAGAATCTATAAGGCTAATCTCTGGGGATCATGATCTTTCCGTCACAATTAGAGGAAAGTCTATGAAGGATGTAGCCTATTTTGTGGCTGAGAAAATTGCACCTTTGGATGGAATACAGTCTACCTGCACTCATTTTATCTTAAAGAGTTACAAAGAGCATGGAGTGATTCCTATGGAGAGACCCAAACCAAAACGACTGGTGATAACACCATGAAACTACAATTGAAAAATGTACATGGCTGGAATCCGGATGCTCATCTCTCCCAATTAGTAAAATCTATGCCTCCATCGGGAATTAGAAAGTTCTTCGATCTCGTGAATGAAATGGATGATGCTATATCATTAGGCGTGGGTGAACCTGATTTCGTTACACCATGGCATGTGCGCGAGGCTTGCATCTACTCGCTGGAGTCTGGCATTACATCGTACACATCTAATAAAGGGATGCCTGAACTAAGGGATTGCATCTCTGATTATGTTAGCAAGGATATGGAATTGGATTATGATCCAGCAGAACAAATCCTAATAACTACTGGGGTCAGTGAGGCTATCGATTTAGCTTTTAGGGCTACGTTGAATCCAGGGGACGAAGTGCTAATTCCTGAACCGTGCTACGTAGCCTATGACCCAGACGTTATGCTAGCAGGTGGGACACCCAAATCGGTTCCAACGAAACTTCAGGACGAATTCAAGTTAAGGCCAGAGGAGCTATCTTCTGCTCTATCTAATAGATCGAAAGCTCTGCTCCTCAGTTATCCTAATAATCCGACCGGAGCAATCATGACGCGCTCCGATCTAGAAGATATAGCAGATATTGTTGTGGAGAATGATCTGCTTGTCATATCCGATGAGGTTTACGGCAAACTTACTTATGATGGAAAACATGCTAGCTTTGCCCAACTGGAAGGATTGCAGGATCGTACAATCATTCTGAATGGCCTTTCTAAGTCGCATGCCATGACTGGATGGAGAATTGGTTTCGCTCTCGGCGATGCAACTTTAATAGGCTCTATGACAAAAATTCACCAATACACTATGCTATGTGCACCAGTTATGGCTCAAGTAGCAGCTCTAGAAGCATTCCGACATGGAGAAGACGAAATGCTCCAAATGAAACATGAGTACGATCTCCGCAGAAGAATGTTTGTAACTGGGCTGAATAGAATAGGCTTGACCTGTTTCGAACCAAAAGGTGCCTTTTATGCATTCCCATCTATAGAACTAACAGGGATCAGCTCCGAAGAATTTGCAGAGCGTCTGCTGAGGGAACAGAAAGTGGCCGTAGTACCTGGAAACGTTTTTGGAACCAGCGGTGAAAATTTCCTGAGATGCTCCTATGCGACATCAGGGGAGGAGCTGATCGAAGCTCTTCACAGAATGGAAATTTTCGTGAATGGCCTGCGATGAATCGCTAAAGATATATAATGTATCAAGAACGCAATAGGATCAAAATACTGAAGATATCATTATAATGTATGTTCAAAGCTAAGCTAAGACCTGAGGAAACGGATAGACTAATACGACCTCTCGCTTCACTGGGATTGGATCCCATAGCTTGGACGTTACTTGCCGTCCTTCCCGCCATTGCCGGATTTGTAATGCTTTATTTGAACAACTTGCCACTTGGCCTTGCTCTTTTTCTAATGGCCGGGGCGTTTGACCTCGTGGATGGTGCAGTAGCCCGGGTTATGAACAAGGTCACAACATTTGGGGCTTATATAGATGGTATCTTAGATAGGTACGTGGAATTCCTGTTATACCTAGGGCTCATGTTTTATCTGGGCCCAGCCTTCTTTCTGGGAATGAATATGGAAATTTGGTTTATGTTGCTAGTCTTTGGAGCCTTGATGACTACATTTGCTAGAGCCTATGCGGATCATCGAGGATTGGTCAAAGACCAACAAAAGCTTAAAAGCATGGGTGGATTACTAGAAAGAGGAGAACGCTTGGCGCTAATGTATGTAGGTATGCTACTATCCATTTTCATGGGACAAGAAATCCTGGAATTGGCCATTGTTGTCACAGCCCTGCTAGCCAATTTGACAACTCTGCAGCGAATTGCTTCTGCAATTAAATATGGCATGAGTAAGGCTTAGCTAAAAATTTTATTCAGTCATCATCTTTCATTTCATAAATGAGGATGAGACTAGACTTTGTAGTAATGACCTATTCACAAATAATAAAAAGCTCCTAGAATTTAAGAATTAGACTGGAAAAGTTTTGCATGATTAATAAATTGAACGAAATTTTGAAATGTCATGGCACAATTCATAATAATTTGAAGTTCTTGACATTGGAAATATGATAATACGATACCTCTGGCCCATCAACGAGGGCAATTTAATTTTAGTATTATACAAACAATACCATATCTGTAGATCCAAAGGCGTATAATATCAACAAGAACCTTTATCAAAAAAAGAATGGTTCTGGGGCTTATGCCCCAGGCCTAAATATGATTAGAGAGGTCAAGGCGCAGTTGTTGCAGTCTCGTTTGTTGAGACCTGAACCATTTTATTGACAAAATTTTGCCCAGTTATGCTCTCAGTTAGGTTTATTGAGATCTGATTTTCCATAGGCGGGACGAGTTCCCAGCCGACTTTCAGCTCCTCGGAAATAATATATGCTCCAGGACTTAGGTTGTTGAAAGCGTATATTCCATCCAGAGCCGTTGTAGTGTTAGTTATTGTTCCATCAGAATTCTCAAGGACTACAGTCCAATCAGCAAGGCCGGTATTAATTTCATCTGCGACCATACCTTGGATAGAAAGCATTCCTGCAGTCTCATTAATGTGAGTCGCCTCGATAGTCGCAGTCTCATTAACAGGAACAGCTTCAATAGGGGCAGTCTCTACAACTGGAGGCGTAACGGGAGCAGTCTCATTAACTGGAACGGCTTCAATAGGGGCAGTCTCTACAACTGAAGGCGTAACGGGAGCAGTCTCGTTAATTGGAACCGCCATGACAGGTTTTATCTCCTTGCCGATAGCCTCTACAGGCGTGGTCTCCTTGCCTGTAATCGTTACAGCCGGGGCCATGGCCGCTGACGTCCCTTCAAGTTTAAACGAATAGGGCACTCTCGTAGTGGTCACGGATGGCGATATGGCCACTTTTGCTATAATCATCTCTTGTGTTAAATTATGAGCAACAATACCGGAGCTAATACTGTAATTAACTCTTGGGCCAGACGTAAATGTATATGATTGATTGCCAGCAGACTTGATCGTATATCCCATGACAGGCATTAATAAGACGGCTGCAATCATTAAGGCTAAAGTAATAGCCAAAATAGTCCTCACAATAAATTCCTCCTATATCTTTAACGCATTGCATTTATGACTATGGTTTGAACATCCTCCCTTTTGAGAAGAACTGTTGGTTTTTCTAGTTATTCTTCGTATATATAGACTTTCATAGCCGAAGCTGTCGCGAGTGATGCCGCATCGTATTTATGCCTCAAAATATTCATTCTGACCTGTATCTCAAAGAAGGACAGATACAATCCAATTCGGATCATCATGCTATAACCACTCATTAACAACTCAATGAGTTTTACTAGTGGGAATTATGTCCAATTTTCTAGCTCAATAAATGAGAGCCATCGCAGGCGATACAACTCTCGGTAGGCCA
>JALHSR010000282.1 GCA_022865315.1 Methanotrichaceae archaeon
CTCGCTGCTCTCTCTGATGCCTGTTGTAGATCCTGCTCGGCTGTCGATTGCCGCCGATTGTGACATGTGACAGCACCGCCCACCGCCGATTATTTACTGAATTTCTGCGCATTAAGCTCTTCCAGCAGCGGCCTGCTCGCAAACCGCATCAAGTCCAAAATCTCTTGCTTCGTGAACTTCCTATCGTCAGGAAAATTGAGTATTTCGATATTGGTGTACCTCAAAAAACGGTTGTATCCCTCTTTAATCGAATTGCACACCATCCACCTGAGTCTCACTAAGCACGACAACATTTCTAGTCGGTTCGGGTGTCTGGTTTTGGTGTCGTCTTTACTCCGCGGTTTACTATTTCTGCCAGACACATTTTCGGTCAATTTACACACATTTTTCGCATATTTTGCACTTCATGCCGCAATCAACATTCTTTATCGGGGACTAAATAATCGAGGCATTTCCTTACGATTAGAGGATAGCGTTTACGAAAAGGAAGATGGCACCCGCGGGCTGAGGGATGGTGCCTGCATAGATCTTGCCGATTATTGGCATCGTGCAGGAAGCCTTTGATCCCACAATCGGGATGGGGATGAAGCCACATATTATATTCAAATTATCGACGATCGGTAGCTAAGGGACATTAAGTCAAAGATGGATATTCTAGACTTGTAGCTTCAATGCAAATCCAAAAGGTTGATAACAGATACGACCATTATAAGAATTCTATTATAATAAAATTGAATGTGTGATAAATGAAGTTATTATATATAAATATAGCGGTAGAGAAAAACGGCTGCTGATTGCCAAAAAATGTGATTGTGGAGCACCAAAAACTTTATATACTAATAGCACATAATCTTATATTAAGGAATCTCTTTTGAACTCGAACGTTCGAGTTCAGGGTTTTGTCTGTTTGGTTCAGTCAGGAGTCAGCGAACGGAACCCATCCAATCCCCCTAAAAGGGTACGCGAAGGGAGATTTTGTTTGTTGGGGGCTGAGGATAGTAGGCGGTAGAGTTACCGCAAGTAGTCTTTAGGTGCGGCACGCCGAGTAGTGTGGTTTTGCGCCTTTTGGTTATTAAAAGTAAGAGGTTAAGCTATGAGATATTTCAGAAAGTTGCAGAATATCAATCCCTCTAAGGGTAGATTTCTAACTGTATCGATTCCAGCCGATTTAAGCGGGATTTTTAGCGCCACCGACGTGGCAATCATCGAGCCACTTGAAGGTCAGAAAGGCATTGCGATAAAACCCGCACGAGTAGAGGCGTTGTTATAAAATAAGCATTAGGAGGGAGTCTGTCGCAAGCAAGCTCCCTCAATCCTCTCCACGAGGGAATAAACATGGTAGAAGAAGACAGGCATAGTATAAATATTGATGCTCCACGAGGATACGAAGCAGTCAAGGCAGTTCAAAAAAAAGTGAAGAAGATTTATCCCAAATTCAGAAAGATAGAGTCCTTGTTGGTGATGTCGAATGGCAGGGACCCATTTTATTGTGGTTCACCTGCCGATATAGAAAAAGCCGAGTGGTTCAAGGAGCTTTGGGACAAATATAACTTTACTAAAGACCCGCATTTGAGAGCGATCCACTATCGACACGTCAGTCAGGTAAATCCCACAAAGCACGACGGCACGCCGTACAGAAATATTGACAGCGATGCGGAGTACTTAATCGAAGCTGCAAAACGCGCTCGTCTGCTTGGGTATGTAGATCCTGACAAAATTATAGACCAACGCAACCCCGATCCAAAAATTTATCGACATCTTCCGGGGATGTTCACTGAAGTAGCAGGAAATCCGCACACAAGCTACGATAGCAGCAGCGAGTGGACGATAAACGGATTTGGCAATGCAGAGATAACACCATTCGAAGCTTACATTCCTCCAATAAACGTGGGCGGGTATAGTTACAACACCTACCTCCAACCGTATCATATTGAAGTTTGGTGTGAAAAAACTACGATGGATGATGTGATCGATCCTATTTGCCAAAAATATCACGCTAATTACGTTCCGGGCATGGGATTCACCTCTATTCCTCAAATTAGAAATTTGCTCCGACGCATCCAGCAGCTTGACAAACCAACCGTGCTCTTCTACATTTCTGATTTTGACCCCGCAGGGAGTGCCATGCCTGTTCAAGTGGCGCGATATATTGAATATTGGCTACAGGAAGTTGTACCTGATGCTGACATCAAATTAACGCCGTTAGTCTTAACGAAAGAGCAGGTGGAGCGATACGATCTGCCTACGATGCCCATGAAAACCAAAAAGTACGAGGATACGGAGCATCTAACACGGTTTGAGCTATTGCATGGTAATCGCGTGGTTGAACTGGATGCTTTGGAGGCACTTCATCCCGGCGAATTGGCAAAGATTCTTGAAGAGGCAATACTGCCCTATCGGGATCTTAACCTTGCGGGAAAGTTAAGCGACACGCAGCAGCAAGCGCAGCAGGTAGCTGATGCTGCATGGGAAGATCGCACAGAACCTATCCAGAAAGACCTTGTTGAGCTAGAAAATGTTGTCAATCCCATCCTTGAGAGTTACGCCGATCGATTCAAAGAGCTTCAGGCGGAACTGGATAGCGAATTAAGACCTCACAATGAAAAACTGGAATCTCTCCGGCACGCCGTTGAAAAAATGGCAGACTCATTGAAAGCGGAAATTGGGCTGCCTGAGGTGCCAGATGCTCAAGTTGACCCACCAGACAGGGATTGGCTGTACGACTCTGGCCGTGGTTGGTTAGACCAATTAGAAGCTTACAAGCGCACTCACTCAGGCGAGGTTAATGGTGAATAGCATCAATAAGTGCGATTAGAGTAGCTTGACTCTTGTTTATGTCGTGACTTTTGAGAGGGTGGAGTAACGAAATTTTACGTTTTCGTGTAGTGTAGGAGCGAGAATTCTCTCCTCCTTGGGATAATAAGATGATGAGATTTTTAAGGAAATTGATTGTTCGGCCGAACAGGTACGCATCCGTGAGTATTCCTAAGGCTGTACTCGACGTGTGGGCATCGGTGGAGAATGTGCAGATTGAGTTTGAGGACAGAGGTACATCTCTTGGTGTGCTCACGGTGACACCCGTGGTGGGAAATCAATAAATTTATCAGAAAAGTGTGAATTAAAATGATAGAAAGTAGAGGCGATGTGTTTCCACACCGCCAACAGAAAGGTGCTCGCAACACCTTCAAAGACAACGGTATCTATTGTATACCAAGCGTAAAAGACCATCTGCTCCAAGGACATTTAAACCTTTTAGTTATTCTGCAAAAAAGGCGCGATAACGGATTGTCACAGCGGTCGGATGTAGCATGCAACAATTCGAACTCGATCCCGCCAAAGTAGCAGCCGCAGAGGCTATTGTAACCGGCCCTTCGGGCATAATAGCAAAAGCCACTCGATGCGGATTCACTACTTCGGGGACTGCTGCTTTGGATGAGTTGGGGATTCCCGCGCTAATTGTGACTCCTACGAATAAGATTCGAGAGAGCACAGTGTCTCAGGCTACGTCAAGCTTTCTGCCCGTGCTCGCTCATAGGAATTGTGAGAGGGTGAAGGAAAGGCTCGAGGAAGATCCCTTTTTGAAAAATTTGCCAATTATAATCCCAGACTGTCTCGATTGTAGCGAGATGAGTGATTGTCTCGTATTCGCCGCACGATGCGACTTTGCTATGACCACATCCATGACTTATTCGAAAATGCAGACCTTAATGTTAGCGGACTCGAGGGAGAGCAAGGAAATCAGAGATGCATTGCAAGATAGAGTTAAAGCGGTCATTTTCGACGAATCACATGTTATCGGGCGAGGAAATGTGGCAAGTATCGAGTATAATGCGAGCATACGGATTCCAGAACCGATCCCTGGAGAGTACCCTCCGAACGAGAAGAAGCAGGACAAGTTCAGTTTTCTGCGGAAGATCTTTCACGGGAGGTTCTGGAGGTTGAAAGAGGAACACCGCGAACAGGCGCGCTCTCTC
>JALHSR010000283.1 GCA_022865315.1 Methanotrichaceae archaeon
AAAGGTATTCTTGACCATTTATCTTTTTAACGCGAATAAAAGATTTCATGTAGTTATTTAGGCACATAATACTATTTATAGATTGCGGCTAATGATTGTGAAATTTAATATTCTGTGCCTAAATCATGGGGAGATTAGGTTACAATCATATACCGAATCTTTTATTGGCAGATTGATCATGCTGATGTGTGCAGGAATACCTGGATTAATTTGGAAAGGTTTTTTAGTAAATAAAATATATCCAGAAAGACTTTATATTACCATAAAAATTTTATGGTTTTTATGAAACTTTTTAAAAGCTCTGCAGTTATTAAAATCTCAAGTAATTCAGCCGCTGCTAAGCTCTTTCAGATTTACAGAAATGAACCAAATGCCAATTGCAAATAATAATATCAATAACATTAGCTCAAGGTATCTCCCAATCAATATGAAACTACAGAATATAGCTAATAAAATAGTTATTGTTACTAACAGATCTGAAAGCCATCCATAAACTGTAGCTTCGATGGCAATGAAAATGAATAGAAATAATACTCCAATTGCTAGCTTATGCTCAGGAACAAACAATAACACGCCTGCAAAAAGAAATAGCAATATGCCAACACTCAAGGCTGACCATAGTTCGGCGGCTTTAGTTTCTCTAGATATTGGTGGTGATGGCATACGCTTATGTTTGATATGTGCTTGGGGATCACCAAGATTGCCCATTTCTATCTCTTTCAAAAGAGATCGAGTAGCTTTCAAAGTCTCATCCAATTTTATTCGACGAGCAAAAAGTTCATGCAGCTTATCCTGCTTTTCACTCAATATTATGCCGCTGGTTTCATATAGTTGCTCCAGGTGTTGGCTACGCTGCAAAGCAATAACTTCAATCCCTATCTGACGAAGTTGTTCTCGGTTCTGCTCGATTTCTCCATCCAATTCTATTATCTCTGTCTCCAGTTCAGAGATCCGTCTCTTCACTGTGTCTTCGATTTGGTTGGGGGGTGCAACTTTATCCAGTCCTGCCCAACCCAGAGGATCGTACCAAGAATTGCGCACAGTTCCGTCTCTATTATACTTAGGACCGGCCGGCGCGCGTTCTCCTCCGGCAGCATCCATTGTATCCAAACCCCAAAGACCATGATAATTCTCTATCCAACCTACCTCGTTTGATATCAAAATTGGCGTCCAGTTGTATTGTTGACCCGGCCCAATACTAATGCCATCGCCTCGAGCATAATCAACAAATGGCACGGTAAGCAATATTTCAGCTTCACGTACTAATGTACGAATTTCTCCTTGCCCTAGAGTCTCCATCCAGAAATGGCGTATAGCATTTATCACCTTTCTAACCGGTTTAGTTATTTCCGGTTCGAGACTCATTACATAATCCCCTTGCAAGAAGTAGCTAGAATGAGAGCCTGCCCCAGAATAAACAAGAGAATGCGTATCATCAAATTTATGTAGTTCTTGATCATCCCAACGCCTTCTGAGATCATCTCCTGAAAAGTCATGAGAAGCAAAGGCTCCCCATATTGGCATAATCTGGCCATCTTTATCTTCAGTCAAATAGACAAATATCTGTTCCCAATCTGATTCATGGTCGTTCACACCTTTAAAGGTTGAGCGCCAATCGTTCATGGCAAAAAAGAAAATGTAATTTAGAATGACGTATCCACCTTCTCGGATAACTCGCCCATAATAAACATAACGAGGATCGGCGCTCCGAATTTGTCTATACTTTATTTGTGCAGCTGCAGCCGTTCCACCAGGCACTGCACCTCTCATCAAGAAAGAGAGATCGAAGAGTAAATCCAATAGTCTAGCAGTAAGCCCCACCCTAGCTAAACGACCAGCCGCCTTGAAGGATGGCTTGTCGGAACGATTCAACCATGCTTGGAATTCCAGAGCATCTGGAGGTTTATCAACAAAGCGCAGAAAATACACATGATCCTCGGGAACTTCCTTATACTTGGCTAGTTCATCTAGATCAAGCTCCCCTTCACGTAAGAGCTGCCGCTCTGAATGATCGACAATATTCCTAATCCACAAACTGCAGCGTCTTACATACTCATCAACCGCACAAGGAAAAAAGAGCTCCCCGTTAGTAAAACGGATTACTGGCTCGTATTTTCTGAGAAGCTCTAGATTTTCATCCACGACTCAACCTCTTCCTTCGATGCTTCGGAAAATATTTTTTGCACATCCGATTGATTGAGATAGAAAACAATCAAAACATCCATCAGCATATACAAGTAATCAGGTTTCCCGAAAAAGTGGGCCCACAATTGTCCACTCATGCCAATGCCTACATAAGCCATCGTGGCAACCCAAGCCCAGCGCTTATATTGCCATAATCCGTATGCTATAATGAAAAGAATAGGCGTTGACAGGAGGCGTATGATATCTAACCAGTCTTGAAAGTCGTATAAGCTTTTATATACGTTAGAAATGGGCGCCAGTATCAAATCTGACCTGCCCATATAGAACATGAGGGCATAAAAAATTAATCCGATAAGAGCGATCACGATTTCCAATAAGATAACTACAACGATTCCAAAGGGACGTTTATGTGGAACATCTCCTACAACAAATTCCTCGCCCGGATTCGGATTTGAATTCATATATCTATACTCCGCCAACGCCTGGCATTGAGCGATTAACCTAATAAAGAATGCTGATTCTGGTACCCTTCATTCGAAGTTATAACACTGGAATCTGTATTTAAGCACTGCGTAGTATTTAATTTCGCAATAGAAGAAGAAATATTTAATGGCATAAATCTTATTATAAACGGATGGTACAGTCGTGAGGGGATTATAGAATTCCAGAATCTAAAGGAGATCCCATTTCTACTGATTAGCTGTAAGTGATAAGCCTATTAAAAAGGGTAGGCTTCATGGCTAATAAATCTGGACGTCAAGTCCGCCGAAGGTCATCATACGATGTATTTAAGGACTAGCTGTTGAACCTATGCATTTGATATGATCGATTTCAATTTCAAGGTGCTAGAGGAGGATGGAGAAAGTCGAGCTCGCCTAGGTACCATAAAAACCAAACGAGGTTCTATTCAAACACCCTATTTCGTGCCAGTTGCAACTTTGGCAACAGTTAAGGCATTAGACGCTTGTGACCTTCTGGCATTAGGTGTCCAGTGCACTCTGGCCAATACATATCATCTCCATTTGAAACCTGGAGATGAAGTAATCAAGAGATTGGGAGGGTTGCACGGATTTATGGGTTTCGACGGACCCATATTTACCGATTCTGGAGGATTCCAGGCATTCTCTCTCGGATTCGGCCGGGAGCACAATATCAACAAAATCGGTGGTGTATTTCCCGATGGCAGAAATGCAGAAGAGAAACGTGAGAACCTGACCAAAATACAGGATAATGGCATCTATTTCAAGTCAATATACGATGGGGCATGGCATTTTCTCGATGCCAAGAAATCGATGCAAATCCAGGCAAACCTAGGAGCAGACATAATCATGGCCTTTGATGAATGTACATCGCCCCTCTCAGATTATAATTATACAAAAATGGCCATGAAACGTACTCACGAGTGGGCTAGCCAATCCCTTGATCACCACGATAGGACTCAAGCCATATATGGGATCATTCAAGGAGGATGGTTTGAGGATCTGAGGCATGAGAGTACCGAATTTATCGCCTCCCTTCCATTTGATGGCATGGCTATAGGTGGTTCGCTAGGCAATGGCAAAAAGGACATGCACCAGGTGCTGGATTGGATAATTCCAAAACTGGATGACAGGACAAGGCATCTCCTAGGGATAGGGGACATAGACGATATTTTCGAATGTGTTCAAAGAGGCATCGATACCTTCGACTGTGTATCCCCCACGAGGATAGCACGCCGAGGCAATTTATACTTATCTCCGGAGTCGGGCGGGACGCTGGATAACAAATTCCGACTGAGCATAAAGTCAACAAGATATAAAGAAGATCCGAACCCGATAGATCCAGCCTGTTACTGTTCGACATGCAGCAGATACTCTCGAGCATACTTGAGACATCTGTATATCTCTAAAGAATTGACTTACTTTCGACTAGCATCGATACACAATATTTATTTTATGCTACGTCTGATGGAAAAAATAAGGTATGGCATAAAAAGTGGAGCGTTTTTTGAGCTCAAAGAGAAATGGCTGGGAAAAATTTGAGTTATAGAATATAAATGTGTGGAAAAAAAAGCGATGTCTAATGAACAAATGAGGATTGAGTGAAACTGAAAGACCGAGTGCATGGATTCATTTATGGATTTGAATTAGACAAAACTCAAGCTACAATTATACTTGTCGGGTTTTATCTATTCTTCTCATTAGGCGGCAATATCGGTGCAACAAAGATTACATACTTCGGGAACCTTGTTATGGATGCCGGTTTCTTGTACGCTTTAACATTCACATGGCGAGACTTGATCCACAAACAGCTAGGTAGAAAGGCTGCGATAACTACTATATGGCTGGCTGCTATAATCAATCTTTTCGCCGCACTTTACTTTCAGCTTGTAGTTATTTTGCCGGCCCAACCAGAGTGGTCTGCAGCTGGCGGCCAAGCCGCTTGGAATTTTCTTTTTGGCATAATAAATACATCGGGCGGAATTTGGTGGCAGTCCCTTTTTTCTCTCCAGCTTAGGATCGTGCTTGGATCGATAATTACCGCCCTCCTCGCCGAATCAGCCGATACCTATGTCTACCATATATGGACAAAAGGCGTTGGTATGACTCGGCCTCAATGGACGCGGGTCTTTATCTCTAATGCGGTGTCCATACCGATAGACAGCATTCTTTTTCCAATTTTCGCTTTTGCCGGAATAATTGGAATCGATGCTATGCTGCAGATGTTCGTTACTAATATGATCGTAAAATCTATTGTAACGCTGCTTGTTTTCTGGACAATCTATTTTGTTCCTGAGAAGCCTATATACCGTGAAGAAATACCGGTATTTTAAAATACTATGAAACCCATATGAATACTCAATGGTTGATTCAGCATTTAAAGGACGATACTGCAACGTTTATTTTCCATCTGAGGAGGACCGCCAACGATGGGAAAATTGGGCAAAGGAAGCAGGGGTATCGCTTTCCAAGTTCATTTATGAAGCAGTTGAGCGATACAAAGAGGAGGATAGAAGTCAATCGAAGCTGGAAATCGTCAAAGAACTTGCTCAACTTCGAGAAGAAAATAACAAACTCAGAGAAGAGCTAAAACTGAAATCATTGGTTATGCAGAAATACGAAACTGAAATCTTCAAACTTCAGCATGAAGCATTTCTCCAGAACGATTTTAGCGGGTCACGCCGAATCAGCAATGAACTCGTAGAGCTACTGAAGAGAAAAGGCGTGTGGAAAAGCGAGGATCTGCTAAAAGCATTGAATGTCGACGCAAAGGATATAGACGCAACGCGGATAATCTACCGACAACTCTCCACGCTTCAGGACTTTGGACTAATTGATGAAACCTCAAGAGGCTGGAAGTGGAAATCCTGAATAGAATCCATGATTTCTCAGAAAATATCTGCAAGAGCGGTAATTCCCATGAGTCTTGAATCAATGATGGATGATGCTCTCATACAACGATTTGCCGATGATTGCTCGCTTCGAGGCCTTTCCAAATCGACATGCAATACGTATATATCTAAGACAAAAGCCTTCGCGGTTTATATAAGAGCAACAGGAATTAAGCTTCTAGATGTCGATAAAAATTCCATCAGGGCATACCTATATCATTTGAGAAATGACCGCCTTCTTAAACACAAATCAATTGAGACAATCTATTGTGCAATCTCTGCATTCTATGAATTTCTTGAGGAAGAAGGCTTGAGGTCCTCAAATCCAGTAAAATCTGTACGCAAGAGGTATCTACACACCTATAAGAAAGGTGATGATTTTTCCAGCAGACGAATAATCTCTATCGAAGAAGCATCAAACTTAGTGAATTCGATTCTGGATACAAGAAACAAGGCGATTATTCTCCTGCTATTTAAGACCGGCATAAGAATTAATGAGCTTACCAGTCTTGATGTTGATGATGTCAATCTTGAAGAACAATCAATAAAACTCAAAATGACACCCAAGAGATCTAACAGATTAGTCTATTTCGATAACGAAACTGCTGATGTCTTGGCACGATGGTTGCGAAGCCGGAAAACGTGGAACAGCGAATCGCCTGCTCTCTTCCTAAGCAATGAGCGGAGAAGAATCGATAGCAGCACTATTCAGAAGATGGTAAAGAAATGTGCTGCAAGAGTTGAGCTGCATGATACTAACTCAGACCGCATGGAGGATCATTTCTCGCCCCACTGCTGTCGCCATTGGTTCACCACTCATCTCCGCCGAGCAGGCATGCCACGAGAGTTTATACAAGAATTACGAGGCGATGTGAGGAAGGAAGCCATCGATATCTATGACCACATCGATCACAAGGAGCTGAAGGAATCCTATCTGGCGCATATACCGCAGTTAGGAATTTGATGCTGCTATGGTTCGACCCCGTACTATCCGTACTATTTCTGAGGCGACTGTCAGCCTGAGCTTAGATGACCTTAAATTGGCTTCAATTCATATACTCACATTTTCCTGGAAAATTGCTGTAAGATAAGGTGCGCTTTAGCTCCGATAAGATTCGATCTCTTTCCGGCTTCAGCGAATCCACTTTTGCTCTTATGTCTACGGCTATCCTCGAAAACTCGGAACTCGGAATATCCTCGACGAATGTCATAAATCTGGAAACGCCTGCTTCTAAGAGAGCACGATCCTTTTTGGGCACCATAAGATAGGTTATGGTTTCGCCCCAAAGAACATGGTCGTCTTTCTCGATTATGGGTGCATTGACTTGCAGCCAAGAAAGAAATCTATCATGATTGTCATAGCCTTCTTGACCTAACAACAAGTCCATCACGACATTGTATAAGGAAAGTGGATTAAGACGGCACTCATAATCTCTGAGATGGTTCTCATCATCGTAGATGAAGCGCAAGTTCATGCCTTCGAAGCACTTTAGGATGCCTCCTCTAAGAGAGGAAAATAGACTTTCCTTAAGTTCATCTAGCTTTGCAAGCTCCATCTTATACCCATCCCATCCCTCACATATATTGCTGCCCAATACGGGTAGATGTTTAGCCAGATCTGTGAACAAATGATGGCTCTCACAGGCGGTAATGACTGAAGAACCTCTATCAATACTCTTTGCTGGATAATCCTGGCAGGGTTCGTAGAAATTATCTATCCAATGCCTGATTGCCTCTTTCAGTTCCGATGTGTGTTGGCGGTTATCATTAGGAATTCGATCATGTTCTGGAGATTGTGTGTGCCTCTTTCTCTTCCCTTTTCCCCCTTTTTCTTCGATCGCAACGGAGTTATCACTTGGCGGTCTTGATCTGTCAAAAATTATAGCCTTGTACTCCTCAATTAATTGGGATAATTTCGGTTCTGGTGTGGTCTTGAGATCCGCATCAGTTGCTTTTTCCCATTCTTTTGCTCGATCGTTAAGAAACTCCAGGAAAGTAATGTAGTCGTATTGGTGAGAGGCTGACAAGGCCTCAACGAATTCTTTGCTACCTGCGTCTTCTTTATTAGAATTCTCCAACCATGCCAAAAATTTCTCAATTAGATCGAGCGGTATTTCAAATGCACTGCCATCGCTCTTAAAGTAAGTACCATTTCTGATGGGTGATTGGATGATTCTGGGATTGATGCGGTAATACTTTCGAATTCTCCCCTCCACCTTCTCTTCTCTATCGAAAATTAAGAGTCCGTCTTTTTTCATTTTGTGGAGCAATTTTGAAGTTTTGCTTGGATATATTAAAGCACTGCTGCGAGCCAATTTCTTAACTTCCTCGGCTCCTTTAAAATCAACACTAATTCCATAGGCATAAACTTCGCCAAAAGCCGAGTACATTAAAATTATGATAGCTGATGATTCGGAATAGACGTATTGGTCACTTCCGGATCCACTTTCGATCACCAAGTTCTGATAAGACTTGACTATTTCGTACCAATAGTCCATTGCTCTACTTCTTTCTTGTTCCCAATATTTAACAAGATATGTACTGAAATTTGATCATTCAGTATATATGATGTGATGTCTAATTTCAGTACATATCCAACAAAAAGTCAAAAAAGACCAAAAACTATTTATACTAATGACGGAAAATAGAGGATAGCATGAAAACTGAAAATAAAGTCAAAAAATGTGATTTCAATTACAAAGTTGATGATCGCACTTTGAGCAAATCGGATGAGATTTGTTCTCGCACAGGGCAGCCAAGAATCACAAGGCCAAGACCGTGGGAACATCGGCTTAGTAGGATAAAAGGCTGGGTATGTTGAATAATCCGTCAAAGGCAATACGCCTCAAAACGTTCGAGGAGATAGTTGGAGAGCTTCATGAGCTGGCAGCTCGCAATGCCTTTAGGTAATTTATATCTAATTGTGAATTAAATTTTAAAATCGATTTTAAGCACAAAGCTGTTTAGGATTAAAAGAGAAGTCCGTTGTGAGTATTAAACAATCCCTATGGACGGCAGGATGCCATTCTCGCATCCAATTTAGCTCGGGGATCCGATGCAATTGTGCAATATCTAGCGAGATTCGGTCAAGTGAAGAACATGATCACAGGGCTGCCCCCGAAGCATGTCTTGAATCACATCAAGAGAACGCCTCCAAGATGGACTGATCCTTCATCTTCTGCCATGTCTTGGCCGTCAGTCCGGGCGCATCTCTGGGGCCTTCCTCGAAGTTGAATACACGATCAACCTTCCTTGCGCCGGATTTTTCGGGGAGGTGTCTAGCCGGGGAAGATTAATTATGCCAGGATATCTAACCTTGCTGCCCAAAACCGGGAAATATGCCCAGTTGCTGCATCAGCCCTAATAAGTTAGCCTCGCCCCACAGCTCTGCGATTTTGCCATTCTCAATGCGGAAGATCTCAATTCCGGTCATGGTTATGGGCTTGCCCGTTGGCTGTAAGCCCATGAAGGGGCCTTTATGAATGCCTCTAGCGGTGAATCGTGCAGCAACCGTATCGCCCTCTGCCACCATATCTTCTACGGTAACATTTAGATCTTCAAAGGCAGCTCGGCATGCAGTGACCACATCGTTTATGCCCTGAATACCGGGTGCGCATGGCAGAGGCACGTGCAGAGCGAAGCTCGAAGCAAGCAGTTCATTAGCCACACTCATGTTCCCCTTCGAAGGGCCTTCCTCAAAGAAACGGCGAACGATATCTTTGTTTTTTTCGGCAGACATGATTATACTCCTTTTTCAAATCAATTTTAGTTTCAGCTTCAGGTATTCTCCAACCAAGATGGAGGCAGGATACAGGACTTCTTCCTCGGTTTGAGCATGCAAGGTCAATTTCTCTGCAAAGCGTACAGATTCGATTTTGCCCTACCACATTTGTGTCGGAGATCAGGCGGTTATATTGACATAATGGCATCCTGCCCGATTGGGTTGATACCACAGCTCTCCTTTGCTCCTATTGTATTTCACAGACCCATCGGATATATGGGCCACGAATCCCTCTGGATAATGCAGTGTTTTTGGAATGTAGATGATAGTTGGCGCATTGCTTGGACTTCCTTCAAATACCAAGCTGTATTCTTTACTGTCCGGATTGAATGATTGATATATCGGCGATCCTCCTAATCGGCAGACATAGGGACAGACGTTTACTTCCAGCCCTCGGGGACGGCCTTCATCATCGACGATTGAGTAATCCTCCCCGTTCCAAGTGCTACCGTTTCCGATGCTGAAATCCCAGTAGGCATTGCTTATGAATTTTCCTTCGAGGGCAACCATAGCATCGCTTACCTGTCCATCCCTTCCGAAGAGCGGATTTGTATTCCAAGGGATCCCGAACTCTCCAATGAATAGCGGCATTTCCAGATCCTCGGCCTTTTTCTTATGAAGGTCCACAATTGCATTAAAGGAGGTGCCTTTATTATCAAGGCTTAAGAGAGCTCTCCAGCCAAGGGATCGGTATATATGGGGGGCGTAAATCAGTCGGTCAGATTCAAAAGTGCTAAGCTTCGATTTGTAGAGATCGATGATTAATGGCTCCACAAAGCCCACGGCATCGGGATCGACTTCACGTATGGTAGAAATGGCCTCACAATAGAATGGCTTTAGGAAGCCGTTCTCAAATTGACCTTCGTCATTGGGAATTTCTCCTCCAAAGGGCTCATTCATAATATCGTATCCCAGAACATTTGGGCTTTTATTTACCCTTCTAGCCACCTCCTTCCACGAATTATAGTAATGACCTTTCAGATCGTCAGATTTGAAAAAGTTGGAGAAGCTGGTCTTGACATCGCCGGAGGTGAAGTAGGAAAAGAACCAGAAAGGTCCAGCAATGCCACTATTATTATAGGGGTCAACGTTTTTCGGCAGAGCCCAGTAGGGTGCGCCGTCTCCTTTCAGATACCGGCTATACTGATCCTGGTGCATATCGAGGAGCACATATATTCCCCGTTTGGAGGCCTCGTTTACCATATCCTCCACCTTGTCCAGATATCTTTGATCATAGACGCCGGGCTCAGGCTCTATGGCCTCCCAAAATATGGTAAGTCGGACCATATTGTAACCCCATGAGGCCAGGACATTCCACCACTTGGGGTCTTCGAAAGGAAGGAAAGGCGGCAACTTGGCCCTGGCGCCCGCATTTACTCCTTTGAAGTAGACGAGCCTTCCTTGAGCATCGCGGAAGCCTTCTTTATACAGGAAAAGGGAGGGGTCGGCTTTTGCAGAGGATTTTACGTTATTCAAGGATTCTGCTTCTGGGATCTGGTTTAAAGGTATACAGATGCCACCCTGCCGCCCAGTGCATCTCGCTGTTAAATTTAGGTCACAGACATTTAAGGGGATATTAGGGCTGCAGGTCCCTTTCCATTCTGAAGCAATCCCTGCCAAAACTAGGATGGCAATTAGGCTGAGAGTGATATGCTCGTCCACTCTTTGATGGTTGCCCGCATACTATTTAATTTTACTTTTGCCTCAAGCTAGATTCACTGCCTCCGAAGTAAATCCGGGTATAATATCCAGTTCATGTCCACATCAATAACATTATTTTTATTTAAAATCAAATTCATCCGTTCATTGTCATTTACACTTTCTTGTCTGGATTCTGTGCATGAGACCGACATGGCCTGCCATAAGAACCAGATGCAAAGAACGACGGTTTTTTTAACATTTTTGGCAATGTATCAAATTATAAATTAAGTCTCTGATTAAAGGGATCGAATTTTACTCGTAAATTGGTACGTATTTCCCATCCCACGCATGCCTTTATTTGACTCTGAGATAATACCGGTAATTTATTCCACGCAGCAAGCTGCGAAGCCTTAAGCTAAAAGAAATAATATATTGCTGATTTATTACCAGTAAATCAGTGCATATTTCCCATGAGCGATCCTCAATTACCCCTAAGCATATCGATTTCTTTAAATAAGAGAATTTTGCCTTACTGGCAAATGAGGGCCGATAAATTCAGCTAGCAATCCCTTTAGGTAATTTTATATCTAATTATGAATTAAATTTTAAAATCGATTTTAAGCACTAAGCTGTTTGGGATTAAAAAGAGAAATCCGTTGTGAGCATTAAACAATCCCTATGGATGGTAGGATGCCATCTCGCATCCAATATAGCTCTGGGATCTGTGTAATTGTGGCAATATGTGGCAAGGTTTCACTTAAGTTAAGAACATGATCACCGGAATCAACCGGCTGATTCCATAGAGCTTTCAAATGCTTGCCATTGCCTGCCAATTTTTATTGGCATTATCTTATATGCGGATCATGTTTGAGCTATAATTTGACAAAAGAATTGCTATATATCCAAAACCATGATGGTTTGGATTAATATCTTGAGATCTGCTTGATAAAAGGGGTATTACGACCTTTTATCATAGGAAGATCTAAATATTAATCATTTCTAATAAAGTCTAAAAGTATAATTTTGTGCAAGAGGGATAATGAATCTATGAGGATTATCTATATATTAATTAGATTATTGCTCGTATGCTTCTTGACTATCCTGTTATCTGGAAATTTTGCGGCAGGCTGTCCGCCAGGCCAAATCGGATGCGTTGGACAATGTGTTGATCCAAATATTGATGTCCAAAACTGTGGCTATTGCGGACATATTTGTCTCAATGGAAAAGTATGTTCTCTTGGTGATTGCACATGCCCAGCTGGTACAAAACTCTGTGGGGATAATTGTATAGCTTTAACTGCTTGTTGCAATGATCAACAATTGGCAGCTAAGGATGCTCAGATAGCAGCTAAGGATACCCAGATAGCAGATCTTAACCAACAATTGGCAGCTAAGGATGCTCAGATAGCAGATTTTAACCAACAATTGGCAGCTAAGGATACTCAGATAGCAGATCTTAACCAACAATTGGCAGCTAAGGATACTCAGATAGCAGATCTTAACCAACAATTGGCAGCTAAGGATGCTCAGATAGTAGCTGGGGATACCCAGATAGCAGCTAAGGAATATCCAGATAGCAGATCTTAACCAACAATTGGCAGCTAAGGAATATCCAGATAGCAGATCTTAACCAACAATTGGCAAATTGTAATGGAGGAATAGAAGTACCAGTAATACCTTGAATCATAAAATTTTTTTTGGATATTTCAGGAAATGTATACCGGTTAGTACCAGCTTAATTTCTCCTTTTTTTGAGTTCATTACGAGAAAGATAATCGCCTAGCAGAGGTATATAACTCAAATTCCATCCTCGTTAGCCGAAAATCCACAATACGCTGCCTAATCAGATCCTCCACCTCCCAGATCTGGATCTCATACACCTCGGCCAGGATCTCCTTAGCCGCTTGTAGTTCAAACATCCTGGGATTGACAATATCGCAATGGATGCCCCAACCGCTAAGCTTTATGAGAATGCCTCAAAGGCAGCCTTGATCCTGCTACTGATGTAGATTTCTAGAAATTCTAGCCAAAAATGAACGTAATTTTTATATATTATCAAACCCATAATTAAATTGTATGGTATATAACCTGCGAAAAACGC
>JALHSR010000284.1 GCA_022865315.1 Methanotrichaceae archaeon
CGTTTTCTTAGCCTCCCTACATAGGTAGCTCTCAATTCAGGAAGATAAAGTACCTGAAAACTTATTTATGTGAAAAGGATAGTTACCATTTATTTTGCGTAAGCGAGGGGTGTAGGAACAGTTCTACCTTGAATATATTTGCCTGCACTTCTCAAGAACTATGGACCGTAAAACTCCGACAGGAACACTTCTCGCATCCGTGTAAAAGGCGACCTAATCCCGCGTACAGCCGACTCGCTACTGCTTTCCGAACGGCTGACGCGGGGCGTTTGGTAGGATTTGACGCCAGAAAGCCCAATTGCATTAGTGGTGCAATGCCCTCATGAAACCCATCACCAAAGCCTCACGCGGCAACACTGCCCTTCAAGTCATCCAGCACTAGAACGATAACAAAATAAATATTGACAGCATAGTTTCCTACTCCCCAGGTATCCTGGCGATGCCCTGCAGGGTCATCGACACCGAGCGCAGCGAAGTTCAATTGTTGGTATACCCCCCATGTTCACTTATGGTTTTCTTAGCCTCCCTACATAGGTAGCTCTCAAACGAGCAGGGTAATATAGTTGAAATCAGTCTCCAAAAGTGCTATAATATTGTTTAGACAAATGATTTGGGGAATTCCCAAATCAAAGGAGGGATTGTGATTCGTAAACAAGTTCACCTGATAGTGTGTATCTTATTCTCGATTCCTTTCATCGCAACATTGTTGTTGACATGTAATATTGGGGTACTGTGTATAAGTGCATAAACTGCAATATTGATTTATATGCACCAGTTCGCTAGATTGTGAGGATAAATATCGTAATAGAAAGTACATAACCAACAAGATTTTATGGAGAATATGATGGAGATAAACGAAGAAGTACTCAATTTCTTTCAAGAGCGTTTGGGCTACACAAACGAAGAAATGAAACTTTTCAAAGAAAATCCCAGGAATGTGGATGTTCTCTCAAAAGCTATCCCTCTGATGAATAAAACCATCATAGCTGAAGTTGTGGAATCGCATGGGTGCAACAGTCAGCATAAAGTTGGGGATAAACTTATTTTCGATGGAATTGGTAATCTGATTACAAAATTATGCCCCAAGAGGATCTGCATATACGCTCTAGCTTCAATCGCACCGCTTGTCTTCGCTTCAAATGAGCTGTTATACGCTGGAGCTGATCCTAATGAGATGAGATTTAAGCGAAGCGGATGTTTTGATGTAGGCGTGCAATGTGGGGGCTGGGGACGGATCATCATGGAATTAAGAGTGGAAGATCGAAAGAAGGATTGATCACGATCCCAAGTATTTTGTTTGAGTAATTCTCATCATGTGAAATGTTTTCCTAATTTAGCTTTTAATTTGAATGATCATGTTCACTATTAGGTAGCTCTACTACCCTATGTAATCACGTTTACACCGAACGGGGGAAAATACCACTTTGTCCAACCAATTGAAATAGACTCTAATAAGTGCTATAGTATTATCGATGAATGATTTGGGGGATTCCCAAATCAAAAGGAGGAAACGTGATTCGGAAAACATTTCGGATGATGTTGTGTATCTTATTCTTGATAGCCATCCTGGTAGCTTGTGCTAAGCCAACAGAAATCGTTACACGTCCACCACCCCCAACTGATACTCAGGTGCCAGCGACTAAAACCCTACCTCCTCCCACCGACACGCCAGCGATGCCAACGCTGACCCTAGAGCAATCTCAAACTGCATCCTCAATAAACGAAATTCCCCAGGCTGAACGAGAAGCCCTCGTTGCCTTGTACAATAGTACCGGTGGAAACAATTGGACAGACCGCACGAACTGGTGGGTAACGAATACACCCAGCAACTGGTATGGCTTGACAGTTAGTGATGGGCATATTATTAGAATAAAGCTTTCTGATAATCAGTTGACAGGCACTATACCATTAGAAATCGGAAACCTGAATGCCCTGGAAAGCCTCGACTTTAATAATAATGAAATAAGTGGCGATGAAATAAGTGGCGATATTCCAGAGGAAATTGCGAACCTGATTGCTCTTGAGTATCTGAATTTAAGTGGCAACCAGCTAACTGGTGGTGTTCCAACATGGTTGGAAAATCTGACTGCTCTGAGAGAACTGTATCTTTCTTTCAACCCATTAGGTGGCAGCATACCACCTGGGCTCGGGAAATTAACAGCTCTTGAGACCCTGGCATTAAGTGGCAACCAGCTCACAGGCACTATACCATTAGAAATCGGAAACCTGAATGCCCTGGAAAGCCTCGACTTTAATAATAATGAAATAAGTGGCGATATTCCAGAGGAAATTGCGAGCCTGATTGCTCTCGAGTATCTGGGTTTATCTAACAACCAGCTAACTGGTGGTGTTCCGATATGGTTGGAAAATCTGACTGCTCTGAGAGAACTGTATCTTTCTGGCAACCAATTAGGTGGCAGCATACCACCTGGGCTCGGGAAATTAACAGCTCTTGAGACCCTGGCATTAGGTGGCAACCAGCTCATAGGCACTATCCCTCCGGAGTTGGGTAATCTGACAACACTTAAGCTCCTGGGCGTCGAGCATAACCAGCTGACAGGCAATATCCCATCTATACTTAGTAATTTAACTTCCTTGGAGTATTTAGGGCTTGAGACCAATGAATTTATCGGTAGTATACCTTCCTGGATAGGTCATTTGACCGCTCTCCGAGATCTCTCGCTTGGGGCCAATCAATTAACTGGCAACATACCCATCGAGCTGGGTAACATGACTGCCCTGACAAATATAGGTTTAGGTGATAACCAATTGACCGGAAATATACCATCAGAACTAGGAAACCTACCGGCTCTTGAATGGCTCAACTTACAGGGAAACCAGTTAAGTGGCAGCATCCCACCAGAGCTGGGTAATTTTACAACATCAATCCGATTTGGACTGATCCTTAACTCCAACCAGTTGAGTGGAGAGATTCCCCAAGAACTGGGGAACCTAACAAACATGTATACATTGCATTTATATGGCAACCCATTATTGAGTGGAAGCATC
>JALHSR010000285.1 GCA_022865315.1 Methanotrichaceae archaeon
AATCCGCCTGAATATAATGGTATCCGATTTAGAACAGGAGATGGGTATGGTCTACTTTACCAAGATTCGGAATTAATGACTTTCTATGGACAAAACAACTTCAAAGTTGGAAACGGCAAAACGATTGGATGTAGTCCTGAACAGGCCATCCAAGAATATGGAAAATATGTTGCAAAACGTTTAGACATAATTCGTCCACTCAAGGTTGTATTGGACATGGGCAACGGATCAGCCTGTGGTATGAAATCTCTTTATGATTTCTTTGGTTTCAAATCTATAATATTAAATGGCGTTATGGATGGCAATTTTTCTGGTCGAGGCCCAGCTCCTAGCGAAGAATCGCTGCTCTTGGCTTCTAAAACTGTAGTTGATAATAAAGCAGATTTTGGAATAGGATTTGATCCGGATGCCGACCGAGGTATCATAATTGATGATAAGGGTCGGGTTCTACCCCCGGAGAAAGTTGCTATAATATTAGCGCTCAAGCGTTATAAGCCGGGGGATTTAATCATCTCGGGATTCGACTGCTCTATGATTCTTGAGAAGGAGTTGGAGCCAAAAGGTATTAGAGTCGCTCGAGAAAGAGTGGGGGATGTATTTGTAGCAAATAAAGTCAAGAATTCTGGAGCAGTTTTAGGCGTAGAGCGAAGCGGCCATTTTTTTTTGCCTGAGATTCAGTATTCTGATGATCCCTTTGCAATGAGCCTTGCACTAAGCGAAATAATATCCAAGGGAGAGAAGCTTTCTGAGCTCGCAGATCAGATACCGGTTTATCCTTACATTCAAAAGAGCATTAGAATTGTTGAAAACTCGGATGAAGTGATGCAAAGACTCAAGGATAATTTATCCAAGTTCAGACCCGATACCACCGATGGTCTTAAAATAACAGAAGAGAACTATAGCGTGCTGATTCGACCTTCAAATACAGAACCTCTAATACGGCTATATATTGAGACCACAGGAAAAGATCTTAAGGAACTAGCAGATCGTTATGAAAGTATAATTAGGAAGGCGTTAGGTGCTTAAAGCAAATTCTTATCCTTAATTTGGATATTCCAGATAGTGACGATTGAATAAAGGAATCTTTTTATCAAGTTGTATCCTTCTATACAATGAAAGTAAAAATATGCTGGAGATTGAATCATTTTGAGCTATGAAGATATCTGCGTCCTGATTCCCACATTAAATGAGGAGCATTCCATCGAATGCGTGATCAATGAGTTCAGGGAATTAGGTTTCAAGAATATTCTTGTTGTAGATGGTCATAGCATTGATCAGACCGTCAATAAAGCAGAGATGGCTGGGGCGCGAGTATTCGTTCAATCAGGGGCTGGAAAAGGCCAGGCTCTCATGGAGATCTTTGATCTTATCAAAGAGGACTATATACTATTAATTGACGGGGATGGAACATATTTGCCCTCTGATGCCTCTGGACTTCTTGAGCCTCTGTTAAACGGTCGAGCGGATCACGTCATAGGTAATCGGTTCACTCACCTCGAGGGTGGGGCATTGAGGCGTTTGAATTTTCTTGGAAACAAGCTTATCAATCGTTTCTTCAGTCTGATTTATAGAGTTAAGTTAACTGACATTCTTTCGGGGTACAGGGCGTTTAATACCGAAGGAATACGTCTCCTAGATCTGTCTAAGCCGGGTTTCGAGATCGAGTCTGAGATGACAATAGAGAGTGTAAAGAAGGGGCTTAAAATTATTGAAGTTCCAATAAGCTATAGCGCGCGTGCCATGGGGACTCAGACCAAGCTCAATCCAATTCGAGATGGTCTGAAAATCGTTCTTACCATATTTCGTATGGCAAGAACCCAAAATCCTATGTTTTTTTTCGGTCTAATTGGATCGTTATTTGGAGCCATTGGATTTCTTTTTGGAATCTATGTTATTGGAGAATGGCTAAATGGTCGTATTGAACACGTGCCTTTAACAATACTAACAGCAATACTAATAATTGTGGGATTTCAGCTATTTTTAATAGGCATTCTAGGAGATGTGATGGCGTCCCATCATCAGGAAGTTATGCATGAAATTCACAGAGTCTATAGAAAAAGAAAATAAATAAAAAAATAGATACTTGCGATATTTTTTTTGTGAGATATATAAGGTTTTGCCTATTCTTGTAATCCTATCGCGTATACTCTAATCGCGCTTCACTCAGGGCTTCAAGTAGATAAGCCCTTCCCGGTTCCAAGGTTGCATTTTCACCAAGGTAGTTCCATTTCTTTCCATCATAGCTCCATAAAAAGGCCGAAACTATGCCGTTCTCAACCGCCTCCGGATAACTGTACCTCTTTCTCTCAGCGCTAACCGTGATGTTATTGGCATTTAGGCTCTTATTTACGGGAATTCCGATCAAATTCCAGCCCTTGTTTAGCTTGATCTTGAAGGGCAATTCAAGGGGCTTGCCCGGAATCTCAATTGTGAAGTTTTCTTGACTATCGATGAGGAAACCACTTCCCGGATCGAAAGATGTTATATTTTCCTTTCCTGCTTCGATCATATTGAAATTCCAATCTTCTCCCTTGGGCGAAAATATGCTCCTAACTGGTTTATTCTTGATATATTTGGAAATAGATGGATCTTTAAGCTGTAGATAAATCGACAAGGGATTCCAGCCCACTGTAATATTTAGCAACTGTACTTGTCCTGGAATGACCATATACTCAATGCTGAATGATCTATTTTCCCCTAGCCTAGGTCTAATAACGGGCCACAAAACTTTCTTTTTATCTCGGAAGACATCTTCGTCGTGCCAAACAACTATGCCATTCTCTTTGACTATTATCTTATCTGCGTCTTTGGGCAGGATCACTTCTCCTAAGAGAGCTGGCGGTGCATTTAGCATAAGTTTGCCATCCGTATCATCAATCTCCATCCAATAGATCCAGTCAGTGGCAATGTCCTTAACTGGCGTTATTGATGTCTCAATTTGGCTCTTATTATCCCTAGTCGCGTTTAGCTGCATCATTTCCGAGTTGTAAGGTAATTCTGGGGTTTTAGGCAAATAAGGCCTGAAGCTGGGATCTCCAAGGATAATGTTCATATTGGCTGTCTGGTTGAACATCTCGGGCACGGATGTCTTCCAATCTGGCAGGAATTCATCAAATTGGCTAATATTCTTGATATTCTCTGTGCCTTTTAGCTTCATGCGGAACAAGTTATCTGAAGCTAGTTGAGCTTGCCCTATCGTAGCGTTTTCATAAACTAAAGCCTGGTAGAACCGCTTGGGATAATCTTCAGAGACGAATACATAGGCCAGAGAGCTGGGTGCAATATAGTTCACTGCTCCAGACCTGATAAAAGCTAATGCCATTGAGTCTTCAAGTCGCAGTGGAATGTACATTTCCGTGCCGCTTATATTTATCGCATAACCCTTAAGATTCGCAGTTACACAAGAATGTGCTGTAGTAGTTTGGGGCGTAAGAGTTAGTTGTTTTACTTGCGACTCATCTAGTGCCATATCTATTCTCGACCATGATGATAGTTGCCAAGCATTTTCAAGACCATGATGATCAAAGTATACGATATTTTGACCGTTATTCATTTGCGAAGCAGCCAGTTGAGAGGTGGCTTCTTCGTATCGAAGTTCTTTTACATTCATTCCCGCATCAGTCAGATAGTTATTAATGCTGGAGGCTACCGGAGCTGCTATCGAGGAAAGTGGTGGGGATGTTATTAGTAATGCATTATCTTTCCAAGACCCGTTAATCTTGTTATATGCAAAAGTACGGGCCATGAGTTGCGATGCATCATAAACGCTTAACCCAACAATTCGACCTACTGCAACTTCTGAATAATGATCGTCATCCATGTTGATTTGATAATCTCTGTAGATATGGTATTCTATTGGATAATTCTCTGGTTGAATAAGGCCAGTAGAAATGAATGGCAGAGATCCTGGATCGCCGACGACCATTAGGTATTCAGGGGATAGTTCGAGTTCTTCTACTCGCTCTCTAAGGAGTTCTTCTTCTCTTAACGGATTTATCTGCTGTGGGTCCTTCGCTAAATCCAGAAGCAATGCTTTATGGGCAGCAGCAGCTTGAGCTGCAACTAAAGAGATCCGCGGGACTTCAGTGTGACTGAAAGCGGTTATGTTTAAAGGCGGAACGCTAGAATCAACAATAATAGAATAATTTTCCGTCCTATGCGTGTATCCATCTCCCGCCTCTATATTAAATTTCCAATTTCCTGGTCTAAGAAGTGGGATTCTTACTTTATAAACGCTGTCAGGAGGCGTTTCATTTATCTTCAGGCTACCGCTTCTTCCCTGGGGCGTATAAAAATTAACAATAGAATAGCTGGTTTGCCTTTCTGATCTCCAGGAAATATTTGCCGCCCCCGCCGGCATTCTAGCCGGATATGTTATGCCAACTATAGGCCAATCTTCTTTTCTCACTACAGTGATATTCTTGAGAAGACCATCATAAGTAAGTGTGGCTCCACTATCCAGGTTTTGCTCCCAGCCTGCGTCAAAAGGATAAAGAATTTCTACCTCCATTGCAACACTTGTTGATTCGTCTGGATCCAATTTGTCTATCTTCCATCTCAGAAGAGAACCATTAAATAAGGCGTCTTCAGGCGTAGGTTCATGTCCTGTGAAAGGATCAATTATTTCAACTGAACCCCGGCTGGGCCTGGGCCATCTAATTAACCGACCGCTAGGGAAGACGTCAACTACGCTGATATTTTTCATAAATTCGTCTTTGCTATTTATTAATGTTATATTGAGTCGAACAAACTCTCCAGCTCTCTCTGCCGGAATCTGGGAAGGATTGAACTCCTCTTGGATCAAGAGGTCTCCTTCTGAAGCGCGTTTAATTTCGGTTTTTGGTACAGCAGGAAGCAGTGACACATCATGAGAGTTTGTCAAAATCACCATATTGGTGCTTTCATTGTGGCTCGCCATTTCCTCGACTAAAAATTTGTAGGAGCCCTTTATCAGAGTTAGATTCATCTGGGTAAGGTTGACTCGAGCCTTTTCGGATACGTCGAAGATAATTGTCTGGGTCGCACCAAGGCGCTTTAATGCTTTCTTAGTTTCATTAGGTAGCATCTCCCCAGTGAAAAGTATGGGCCAATTTAAATAAGATGCCAAAGGAGCAGCAATCAATCCTGCGCTATAATTCTCTCCTACAATAACTGCACCTGGTGATCTTTCCCAATACTCACTCAGTTTCTCAGCCAGTTCGAAACTGTTATTGGCTTGGACTCTTGACTCAGCAGTCCAGGAGATATTGCCAATTCCGAGGGTATGTCCACCAAGTTGCCCCAAGAGCCATCTAGCAGATCTAGAGGGTGGTTCCATTTCCGACCATAGCGGCGTATAGACGACATCATACTCGAAAACGAAGCCATCTATTCCTGCTTTTCCTAGGCTTTCTATATAATTCACTGTGCCTTCCACATTTTGGATGGATAGGACGTACTCAATATAATCGTCATTAACCTTTACATATATGGGCTTTTGATTTGTACCCGAGATCAATTGAACATCTGAAACAGGAAGGGGAGTTATTATCGTGAAATCAGCTATCTGGGAAATTTGACCGAAGTCGTAACCTTCACTGCGATCTAGGGGATTGCCGATTGCCACCCCCAAATCAATTGGGCCTATTTCTGAGGTTATATTGCGTGCTTCGCGTACAATTTCAGTTACTTGCTCTTGTTTCCATTGGCTCCAGCGCTCGAGATTGTAGCTATTAGAATATACCTTGTTTAGATCAATGCCTGTATCTTTGTAGAACTCTTCTTTGCAGACATCGCAGAAACAGTATCTATTGTCCTGGAATCCAAAGTTGAAAAGCACAGCTCCATCTGCTTCATATTCTTCGGCTATTATATCGATCTGGTTGAAAAGATCTTCTCTAGCTAATGGTTTTACGGGACAATATCGGGTTGCGTTGCCACCTACTTTGGGATCAGGTACCTGAAGCAAATTTGAATCGACACTTTGGGCCTCAGAACTCACTTTTTCAATACCAACGTCGTCAATAAATGCGTTCTTGATGGCGGCAAATGCCTGTTTGCTCTCTGCCAATTTAGCCTTTTCTAGTAATCCAATTTCGGAGGGTGCTGGACCAGGAATTTCCAATGTGGCGGTCACGTAGACCTTTAGCCCTTCTTTGTGAGCTGCCTCTACTAAGGCTTTCACCAAATCTCCTTTTCCATTAATTATCATAGTTGAGATGTTGGCTGACTTGAAGGATTCAACAATATTTGAAACACCATATCGCTCTAGGTCTACCTGATCAATCCAGCCTAGGCGCCTACCAGCATTAACATCTTTTGGCAGAATGAGAAGTGTGTTTGCAATGTTGCGGTCGTCCTCTGACCAGATAGCCAGAGGGGTAGCAGCTATAGAGTCATGCCAATCATCTGCGCCCACCAACACTATATCCTCGACCGGGCCCTTTACACCTCTTTCAAGCTGGGCAAATGCTCCAGCGCAGAGAATTGAAAATGCGAATATAGCCCAGAACAGTCTCACCTTGCGGCCTCCTCGATCGATATACCCATATCTTCCAGTGTCTTCAAATTATTTTCTCCAATATTGCCCACCACAACGGCCTTATTCAGCTTATTCTTCCTTTTTGTAAGATCATTCACTATTGTTGTCGTAGCATTGGTCATTGTCGAATCGAAGATCACCATTGGTAAATTGCGTATTTTGGCTTCTTGATAGGCTTTAAAGATATCAGTTTGTTCTGGACTTGAAAAAATTATTTCAGTTGTCCCATTTTGCCATATATCCGCCACAAATCGCCAGGTCAATTCACAAAGGTTGTTGCCGTCGATTCTCTTAATCTCAAGATCCTGTAAGGATTTCTCCACTTCGCTGGAAACTATTGATTGGTTACCAATAATCACGACCTTGGAAAAGGACAATAAGCTTTGCCTATCAATCCCATCCAACTTTCCCTGCGTCAAGGAGAATGAGGGCAAGCTTTGATTATCTGGGCTTGCCAAGGAAGCTATAGCATTATATATGAAATCATCACCGGTTAGGATTGCTGTGCCATTGGGCTTAACCACTTTTATTGTAGTTATCTCCTCTGGCATCGGTACGCCATTAGAGTCAATGAGCTTGAATATCATGATGTAATCGCCCGGCTCAGTTGATAGCATAGTAAAGTTGGCTACTCCAGGTTTGTCGGGGGAAATATCTGCAACCTGAGTAAGAGGAATGACCATTAACTTTAGAGGCGTTATAACGCCTATCCTTATGCTTTCACTCACATCAAGGGCAATGATAAGTGCCCCTTGGTAGGTCCTATTAACGGCAATTCTTACAGGCACATCGATCTTTACGTCATATGCTCGTACTCCTTTTCCGAATTCAACTTCCGCTTTAACCGAGGAATTCTTCGATCTATTGCCAAGCGATGTGGCTACCAAATCCATTTGATCCTTCTTGCCCGGATTAGACGTCTCTATATTGAGTTTGAGAGGATGACTCATGCCAGGTTCAAGGGGTAGGTTGTAAGGTAATGAGACATCCTTTTCTCCATCTAATAGGCTTAACGACCATGCTTCAGGAGAATTTGGGGCATCTATCGAGGCTACTTCTCTGAAACGCCCAAGGTTCTTTACCAAAATTTCGAACTCAGCAACATCATCGGCCTCGGCAAAAGTTGAGGCAAATTTTGCCTCATTGATAGTCATGCTTAGGCCGTAGCTCTCCTGATCAACAATACTAATATTAAACTCTATAAGGACAGGCATAGAAGGTGGAGCAGCATCAATTAAATATAAAAATCCTCCATAATTTCCGATCTGTGTTTCAGGCGGAACAACAAAAAAAATTTTGGCTTTCTCTTTCTCTTGGGGAGGCAGTATCTTAAACTCGGGCATCTCTAGGACAATGAAATCTTTAGCGTTGCCGCCTATCGGCGTATTCATGATCTTGAAAATAGGCGAATCACCTACATTTTGTAAAGTTAGCGTTTTTTGTTCTACTTCACCTGGATGCAACACGATATCAAATCTTTCCCTATCAGGTGCCAGTTGAGCCTCAGCTGCGCCACTTAAGAGTAATATGATAGTTATGAACCAAATCAGCTTCATTTAACACCACACAACAATAATATACATTATAAACAAGTTGTTTCGACTATCCCCTTCTCCCTTATGACCAATCATTTGGTAAGCTTTTAGTCGGCGGGATAGTTTATATGTGTTATCGTGTCCTAAGGACAGTTGATAGCATGGAGCACTATAAAGCTTGTTTAATAGCTATGCCCTTCAAGAAGCGGATCATTAAGAGCATTAAAGTAAGTGATTTCATATTTATGCTTTCATTTGACCTGAAGTGGGGATCTCCAGAGAAAGTCAGAGTTTTGCTTAGAGAGGCTGAAGTTGAGGGTCTGGTTAGGATTGAAGGAGACATGGTTTATGCAACAACCGAGACCGATTTGATAGAAATACCTCTTGGTTTCAAGCCTCCAATGAATGAAGATTTTCTGGATAAATGCATCATGCTGGTTTCATCCAAGACAGGGATGAGCCGCAAAGAGATCATAGCTCTTGTCAACGAGCGGCAGGATTCATTCCAAAAACTGATCAATATGGATGCTTTAGTGCTGTTGCTAGGTAGAGAAATGGGAATAGATGTTGGCAACCTCGCAGCCGAAGCATACCAAAACCTTTTGGAGAGCGTCGGAACGAGAAATGCGCTTTAAAAATGCTTAACTTTTTCTTCTGCATGAGAGTTAATCATGGGGTGATATGGCCTTGTATGAGCTCTTAGGAATCTCTAAGGAACGGGTGAACGAAATTGCTTGGGGATGGTTCGAATAGCTTGCTCTCCATCAAAAATGCCAATTGATCGGATATTAAGCCAAAGAGAATGCTGGATGGATCAAGAAAGTGCAGATAATTTTGTTTGTGGGTGGTTTTGGGCAAACACGCCTGCGTTTCCGAGGTATTCAATGTGTGATGGTAGACAAGATGGAGCAGGAACATTCTGAAATCCGAAAAAGGGTATATTCATTCAGGGTGTATCGAGGTTTACATTAGTCACGAATTAAATGTTCGCTAGTATCCTCTTAAACGCCCTAAATTGGCTTTCTCTTGAGTCATTACTAGCTTTCATCCTTTCATCGAACGCTAGGTCTAAATGGAGCTGAGGTTTGAATGTTTGAAAGCATCCTTCAACGCAATCCGTTAAATCAAATATAATGACCAATAATTTTATTGATTATCAATAAAAGGTATATAAATATCTGGAGCAGCCCAATGGCTTTGGTTTTTTTAGCTCTCAATATTTTGTTTTCAATTCGCAAAGTTGGTCAGACAAAACACCCAGGTTTTAAATGGTTATGATATGGCGTGCAACAGGAATCTAATAAAATCTAAGTATTTAAAGAACGCGAGAAGAGCATCGCAAGCTTAATCTTTCATGCCATTGAGGTCTAACTATGCCCGTCAGGGTTCTATTTACAACGATTTACAAGAATGATCCAAGTCCATACGATTATATTGGTTCGAACTCGAAATCAAAGTGGTTTAGATTTTATTGGCCAAGGATCCAGTCCTTTGGTTTGCGATTCCTAAAACAGAACATACCAGAGCTGCAGATCCTTGAGTTTCCCACCTGGGATGAATTTTATGCAAGATTAAATGAGGGTTGGGATGTTGTTGGCATTTCCTTCTACCTTAGTGAGACCCAAGAAGCTCTGGATATGGTCGAAACTGCCCGCCAATTAGGCACAGTAGGAGAACTATGGGCCGGAAATTATGGTGCCCTAACGCCAGAAATTCAGAGCAAGTTCGACAGGATTTTCGTAGGTTATGCTGAGCATCAGCTTGCACCTTACTTTGGCAGACAGACTAAAGAATTAATACATCCTCCTCTAATCGAGTATTTAAATACGGTCTTTAGGATAAAGCTGAACATATATGGAATCATGTTTACGATGCGGGGCTGTTCAATTGGATGCACGTTCTGTCAGACACCAGTTTTCTGCAATAAGCCGACCCCGATACCGCTTGAAAGCTTGGAGAGGCTCATTGCTTACTATAAAGAGCACAATATCAATACCGTATTAATTGAGGACGAGAATTTTGGGTCAAATAGGGAGCATGCTGACAGGGTTGTTAGCCTTTTGGATGATTATGCGATGATCTGGGGTTGCATGGCTCGCGCTGATTACTTGAAATATAAAATCCCTGAGTGGGTTGAGATGAGAAAACTCAAGGGAAAAAATCAAGTAGCAGGTTTCGGTGGAGCTGCCATAGGAATTGAAAATCTGCACCAAGCAAGGTTGAACGAGATAAAAAAGAAGGAAGGGAAAGAAGATATTTTAGAGACAATCCAGCTTCTCCAAAAATATGATCTAGGCACCGTGGGCTACTACATTATTGGTTTCGAAGATGATACGAAAGAAAGTCTAAAGGATGATATTAGGAGGCTGGCTTCATTGAAGTTGGATATTACTCAGATTTGTGTCTTAACGCCATTACCTCAAACTCCTTTATATGACGAGATTGTGGAAAAATATGGCATATGGGATAACGATTATCATCACTTCGATGGCAAACATTTAGTTTGGAACCACCCCAATATTAATCCTAAAGACATGGATAAAATCTTAGACCAATCTCTTAGGTCAGTAAATTCATGGATTTCTCCTATTAGGACATCGGCGAGGGTCTGGGCCAATGCCTATCGTTATGCAGGCTTAACCGGAGTAAAAGAGGTTGCATCCTACATTTCGCAGGCCAATAAATTTGACTTCAGCCAAAAAAGGCTTCTGAATATTATTTGATTTTTGAGGCATGAAGGTATTATTATTATCGTCGCCAATTGTCCAGAAGGACTTTGATCGCATAGCCAGGATACCTAATTTAGGTTTAGTTTCCCTAGCAGCTCATGTTGATGATATTTGTACAATTCACGTTGCTGATTTGCATGGCATCGAGAACTATCGAGACTATTTTAGATCAATAGTCAATGAATACGACATTATTGGGATGAGTTGCATGAGTTTCCAGTATCACGAAGCCATGAATTTGGCTGCCGTCGCAAAGGGATCGGGCGCAGAGACGGTTCTCGGGGGGTATCATCCTACTTTAGCTTTCAAGGAGATTGGAGAGTCAAAGAACGCAATGTTCATTGATTATATCATCCGTGGAGAGGGCGAAGCTACATTTCGAGAGCTCGTAAAGGCAAAGCTGGACGGTGGCAGCCTGAAAGAAATATTGGGACTATCTTATCATGATGGAGGAAGGATGATCCACAATCCGTCCAGGCCTTTGCTCAAAGTGGATGAGATCGAGATGCCGTATCGCGATTCTAGGCTGATTACCGAAGGCTTTACAAGTTTTGATGTGCCAATCGATTCCGTAGAAACAAGTAGAGGTTGCACTCAAGGGTGCAAGTTCTGTAGCATCAATCTTATGTATGGACGCTACTTTCGACGCTTTTCGATAAAACGGGTGATTGAAGATATCAAAGATGCTGAAGTGCATGGCGCGGGATCGATATTCTTCCCGGACGATAATATTACTCTTGACGTAAAGAGATTGGAAAACCTGTGTCAGGCTATAATTGATGCTGGCCTAACTCATCTAAGATATAAGACTCAAGCATCGGCATCGGGAATAGCATCAAGCAAAAATCTAGTAGACAAGATGGCGGATGCAGGTTTTGATGGAGTCTTTTTGGGCGTGGAAAGCACAAATAGTAGAAATTTGCAATTTCTTGGCAAAGGTCGCATGTCTGAAGATGTAGAAAAAGCCATCCAATATCTAAATGATAATAATATAATAGTCTCTACAGGCCTAATTGGTGGCAATCCGGAGGACAATGAAGAAGACATTTGGCAAAATTTCCATTTGGCACGTCGACTTAAGGTGGATTTTCCTATTTTCTATATTAGCACTCCTTATCCGAAGACCCAACTGAGGGCTGAGCTGAATGAAATGGGCTTTGTGACCAGCAATGATTTGACAAAATACGATGGATTACATGCTAATATACGCACGAGATTCTTAAGCGACGAAGAGATACAATATATAACCTGGCAAATGAATGCCCGTTACTACGATCTTGATTGGCTCAAGTATAATAAAGTGAAACGTCTTTATCCCAAATGGTTTTTCCGGGAAATGTTAAGATTGGCACCTTTGCATGCGAGACGAAAATTAGCCTTGATTCTAAAACTGCGCAAATCAAAAGATTTCTTTTTCGAGGATATGGAACGAGGGGAGTTATGCAAGGGAGTAACTTGAAAAAGACATTTAAATATATAATTATTTTACGATTTCAATTAAAAGTTAATAAGTTTAATTGTATTAATTTCTTCTACATTTTTGATTATTAACGGATTACGATCTTCAAGCTTTAAAATCTCTTTTTTGTATTACAAAGAATTTTTTGGATTTTTTCTGACATCATACCGGCAAAATCTATACTCTCCAATGATACCTAGAATATGTATCTCTATGAAGCTAGGTGTATTGTTCTCCGGTGGCAAGGATTCTGTCTTCGCATGCTATAGGGCAATGGAAAAGAACCAAGTTGTTTGCCTGATAACCATGATATCCGAGAATCCAGATAGCTATATGTTCCATACACCTAATATAAGGCAAACGAATCTGCAGGCAGAAGCTATTGGGATCCCCTTGATTCCGTGGTCTACACTGGGCGAGAAAGAGAAGGAGCTAGTGGATCTGAGAAATGCTATCATTGTGGCTCGGAATAGGTTTGGCATCCAGGGAATTGTAACGGGAGCCGTCGAGTCTATTTATCAAGCCGCTCGTATTCAAAAAATTTGCTGTGATTTGGATATGTGGTGCTTCAATCCACTTTGGCAAATTAATCAAATTGAATATCTCTATACATTATATTCATTAGGTTTCAAGGTTTTAATAACAGGCGTTTTCGCATATCCATTTGACGCTTCTTGGGTGGGGGCTATCTTAGTCGAGGAAAAAATTAAGAAACTTGAAAAGCTTCAACAGGAATACAAAATAAATCCTTCAGGTGAAGGTGGCGAATTTGAGACTTTCGTCCTTGATGGACCAATATTTAGGAAGCGTATTGAGATTATCAAGGCATCGAAAAGCTATGAAAATTTTAGAGGGCATTTTATCTTGAATGAGACGCATTTGGTCGATAAATGATATTGCTTGTGGACCTGTGTTTTGAAAAAAATTCGCTCAGCAAATATGAATTCGTCTTGCCGATAGAAGACACCCTAAAACATGCTGGAGCTATGTGTGATATACTTCATTATACGGAGATTTGCAATGATAAACTTGAAAGATGTGATAAAATAATTCTCTGCGGAACGGCTTTGAAAAATAATGCTTTTGCCATGAACCTGAAATCGTTTTCTTGGATTAATGGATTTGCCAAGCCCATTCTCGGCATATGTGCGGGGATGCAGGTCATCGCCTACGTTTATGGTGGTAGCATAATAACCAGCAAATCCATCGGTTTGGAGACAATTGAAATTATTCGTGAAACTTACTTGTTTGGAGTGCCAAGGAAAATCGAAGGATACCATCTTCACAGTTGCGGAGTTACTTTGCCAAGAGAATTTGAACTATTGGCAGGTACGAAAAATAAAGCTGAGGCTTTTAAGCACCATTCTCAGCCAATTTATGGCATAATTTTCCATCCCGAAGTTAGAAATAAGTGGATATTGGAGCGGTTTATAAAAATATAAGAAAATAGATATTATACTTAAAATTCTATATCTGACGTAAATCTTGATATCTATTTGCCAATAATGTGATTTGCTTTTCAACTTTGGGAACTACTTTTTGATAGCCATCGCAATTGAGTCTAAAGTCACTTTTGCATAGAAGCTAAGCATGCATCACCTGCAAGTGAATCCGGAAACTTCCTTATCGACCGATAATAGAGTTCCATATATGATTAAATATAAGTCGACTAATTTAGACAACGGAACGCTATAGATTTAGTCAAAGCAAGAATAGCAGATGATTGAAGCTATATAGCAATAATCGAACGATTCTTACGCAAAAAATTTTATATAAATTTGGGTAAGTATCTCTTTTCAATCTCTTGTGCCTGCAATGCAGAAAGCAACGATCCAAGAAAATTAGTCGTCAAGAGGACTCATAACGATATTTTTAATATTAATCAGCTTTTTAGTGTTAGTAGTTGTATAAAATAATTTTTGAAATATATTTTGACATAACGAGTAAAGATAATGGTGCTATCGGAACCTTTCTTCCTTCGAAACCAATTTATTTGATGAATCGTTATTAACGCATGATGCAAGACTATTCCATAAACCAGTTTCTCGCTATCGCAGGAACCCCTAACTTGGATATAGAAATCTGCGATGTTACAATGAGGGATGGTGAGCAAATGCCAGGAGTGGTCTTCAGTCCTGACGAAAAGCTGGATATTGCCTTGCGACTGGATGAAATTGGGGTAGATGTCATTGAAGCTGGCTTTCCGGTTGTATCTACGGCAGAGATGATAGCGGTGAGGGAAGTCTGCAATTTAGGACTCAATGCTAAGATTTCCGCGCTTTCAAGGTCGGTTAAACGGGATGTCGATGCTGCCTTGGATTGTGGCGTTGATATGGTATGTGTTTTTATTGCCACTTCAGAGCTGCATCTGAAGCATAAGCTGAGGATGAGCTGTCCGGAAGCTATCAAATGCGCTCTCGATACTGTGGAATATGCCAAGGATCATGGCCTAATAGTACGTTTCTCGGCCGAGGATGCTACAAGGACTGACTTGGAAACTCTAAAAAAATTATATAAAAAGGCTGAGGAGTATCACGCCGATTATGTGAGCGTAGCTGATACTGTCGGTATTATGAATCCTCGAACGATGTATTATTTGATCAGTGAAATTAAAAAAGTCGTAACGATCCCAATATGCATGCATTGCCACGACGATATGGGATTGGCTTTGGCAAACACGCTATCTGGCGCGGAGGCTGGAGCATATCAGCTCCACACGACTGTTAATGGCATTGGAGAACGGGCTGGGAACACTCCTCTTGAAGAGCTTTTGGTTTCACTCAGGCTGCAATATAATATAGACCAATATGATCTGAGCAAGCTTAAGGATGTATCAAGGCTGATTGAGTCTTACTCCGGTGTTTCAGTGCCAAAGAATAAAGCGATTGTTGGATCTAATGCATTTGCGCATGAGTCAGGCATTCATGTGGCTGCCGTTTTGGAGGAACCCAGGACTTATGAGCTCTTCTCGCCAGAAATGGTGGGGGCAGCGAGGCATATAATTATAGGCAAACATACGGGTGCCAAAGCTCTAAGGTACATAACTCAGCGAATGGGCTATCGGCTAAAAGATAATGAGCTCATAGTCTTGGCTGAAAAAGTCAAAATGTGCAGCGAGTTAAAGCGGCCTATCAACTGCGAGGAGTTGAGAAAATTGATCCTAGGAATGGAAAATGTTGATATCATTTATCCGGGGCCTTGAATTTTGCTCTTGCACTTGGCAAGTTTCGTGTATCCAATCAAATTATGTTTATATCAGTTAATTGTTTCTATAAATCATAGGCTTTTATTAATCTTTAAATGCAAGTCCGTTCATTTGTAATAATGCGTATTCAATACAATCGGTAATTCCGATATATAGTATTGAAATTGCAGACATCAAATCCTGTTTAGGGCTTATGTAAGATTATGCAGAAATCAAGGAAATGCAAGGGCGAAATCAATAAGGGCTATTATTAAGAACTGATTCATACAATTCCTTATATCCTTTGGCTACCGACTCGAAAGTGAAATTAGCACTTATATCCTTTGCATTCATCATCATTTTCTTTAGCCTTTGTCTATCTGCAATCAATTTTAATATATATTCTAAAACTTCATCATTGCTGGTCGATCTATCAAATAGCAGGGCGCACTTTGCCATTTCATCTTTTCGTTCGATATCAGCTCTTATTATTGGCACTGTTCCGCATATCAAATATTCGAAGACCTTATTTGGCGAGCATTTCACCCAGTAGCAAGAGTCGGGCTTCATCAGATAGAGCCCTAGATGTGATCTTGTTGTCAATTCAATGGTTTCTTCTCTTTGCACATAACCCAAAAAGCAAAATTTTCCACTGTATTTACTGGAAAACTCGCGAACCTTTGTCTCCAACTTGGCATCGAGAATCCGTCCTCCTAGAAGAAACCTGGATCCAAAGGATTCAACTGCTTCTTGACCTATTCTAATCATTAGATCGATATCTCTGTCAAAATTTTTATCAAGAGAGCCAATATAGCTTATCACAATATCTGTGTATTGATTCAATGAATTGATCTTATCCATGATAGTTTTTTCATTGTAATCATAAATAGATGGATAGTTCGGTACAGGTACAATTATGGCCTTTGGAAATAATTGTCTTGTTTTAGATAGATGCTCGTTTGAAACTATTACCACTGCGGATATCTGTCTTATTGAAAGCTGTTCTAGGGCTCGAGCAACATTGATTCCGCAATCCTTGTGCGAGCTCTCGTAGAGTTCATGTCGGTCGTAAACAAGTTTCCATCCATAATGCCTTTTAACCAAATTAGAGGCTACTGGCAATAGAATTGGATCATGAACGTGCACTATCGTAGGTTTAAACAAGTTGAGTCCAAGCTCATTGATTGTTTTCTCTGTCTTGCTGACAATAGCTTTCCCCATAAGATACGAAGTATTTAGGATTCTCCTTTTAATCCCTTTATTTTTATTAAATATATAAAATAAATCAAGTCCCGAACAGGCTTCTCCATATCTAGATGAGCAATCCCACTCTCTTGAAACAGAGTCGTAGAAATTATAATTTACCCGATAGACATCAAAACTATTTCCTATCAGGTATCGGAGATGCCTTCCGATCCTGGAGTCCTCAATAGAATGGGAATCTAATACTAGAACATTCATCAATTTCATCGAAGAAAAGGCTTTTTTAGCTTTTTAAATTGATCGATCGATGATCAATTAAAAAAGCCTAATAATTGAATTTACATCCGTGTGATTGCCATTTCAGATATTGTGTTTGGACAATTTATTTCTGCGGACTGAAACGGAAGAGTTAGAAGGAAATCTTTGGAAGATTACTGAATCTTCTGTAAATTGATACTAAGCAGGAGAATAAGCCATATCTCTTCAATGATGAAAATTGCTCAAGGTTAGAATCGATTTGAGATGCATGTTTAGGGATTTTCTCGTCATCACAGGAGTTCTTGAAGACGTTTATTGAGCGGGGGAATGTTTCCCAATGATTGAAGAATTTATCTCCGACAAGTCCTGATAGTTATAAATGAAATGGCTGATTAGCAAAAATATTAACCATAGGTTGAAGTAGCTTTAGGATATAGGGCAGGTAACTTACAGAATTCTGGGATAAACCGGAAATATTTGGTTTTATCCTTTTTATTCTTGAATCCCAGAAAATAAAGATCTATTAGGCCCTCTGCAGATTGCGGTTATTAGAATTTTATTTTTGTAATTATTATATGATAGTTTCAAAAAAATGGCAGATGGCACATTAGTGGCAAATGCCCTAATATGAGCTCAGGCTTTTTTAATATTTGCGGCTTTAATCCAGCTTGAATATCAAACGAGAATCTTTTGCTTCGTCTCATATTTTATCATTGCCTGGTCTAAGACCTTTCGTATAAATTTCAATAAGAAGTTAAGTTCAACTTTTTCTCTTTAACAAGATTATATTATTATATGGTTTCATAATTCCACATATTTGCTTGATGAAGCGATCGATTAGCATTAATGCGCCAAATGCATGCATGGTTATTCTTGGTGGATAAAGAGCTTCGCCGCCACATTTATCGCATCTCGCAAATTCCGAATATGAATATGCTCCGAATTTATGCATTAATTTAACAAGTTTTGAATTTGTCGGAATATGGTATGCAGAATATTCGTCTCTCCTCAATTCATACTCAGGGAACTCTTTTGCAAACCATTTTGCGTTAAAACTGCGATAATGATGACTTATATGAAATTTATTTTTGCAAAGTGAACATTTTGATAGATCTATATCAAGATCCTCTAGATAAGGCGTTCCAATTAATAAATAATTAGCTTTCAATTTTTTTATTTCCTTGATAGCTTGTTGAAATGATGAGTCATCAAGATGTTCAAAAACTTCTGTAGAAAGAACTAAATCGAATTTCATGTTTTTAATCGGGAGCGATTCAATGCTTGCTTGAATAGCATTTTTCGATAAATAATTTAAAGGCGTTCGTGCAAAATCGATACCCACAACAAATGGTTTCTGAATATAATTTGTAACGATCCCTTTTCCGCAACCTACATCTAGAATTGAATTTGCGTCATTTGGTATTAATTCCAATATTGTTTCTGCCCGCTCAACTTCTAACGGATTGGCTTCTTGCTTATCCCAAACTCCTATTTGATTATAATATCTCAACTCAATTTTCTTCAATTTCAATCTTCCTATATTTTTTGGATAATCAGATGAGTAAATGAAGTCTCCAAATTGCCAAATTTTATCCGAGATCCACTTCTTCTTTTTGTGTAAAGCCGCTCGAATAGCTCGTTAGATCAAGACTTGATGAGCTCTTGTATTTTATCATTCTAAATAAATATCGTTGATCATCCTTGCAATTTTATTTGAATCATGGGATTGTTCCACAAAATTGCGAGCTCTTAGTCCTATTTTTTTCCTTAGAGCACTATCTTCCAAGAGAATTCTCAAATTCTCCTTCAAATTGTCGACGGACGTATTAATTAGAGCAGAAGCTGAAAGTAATGATTCGAGATCTTTTTTTATATAAACGCATACAGGCTTTCCCAATGCCATGCACTCAATTGCAAAAACACCATACCAACCCACAAGAAGTTGATCCACTGCTATATCGGCTTTTCCATATTGGCTTATTGCTTCGTGATATGACTGATTCTCGATTAGTACCATTTCGACGTTGTAGCCTTCTTTTTTCAGCTCGCCTATCGCCCTAATCACATGATCAGTCCCTTTAACGGTCCTGTCGCTTGGAGCATGCACGACTCTAAGACTTCCTGAATGCTCTTTTGCCCCAATATATTGGAGCTTTTGGAGATCGATAGGATTGGGAATCCATATGGCATTTGGGGACCACTCCAAAAGGTCTGGAGTAGATACAAAAATGTGGTTGGCGAACTTAGAGTAAAAAAATGCTTCGCCTCTTTGTCTGATGTCGTCTCCATGATGATGCAACACGATTTTTTTCCCTAGCCTTTTCCAGATTGGAAGATCTATCCCAAAAGGGACAGCGGAAGACCAGTGAAAGTGAAAAATATCGTAACTTTCTGCAATTGTGTAAAGTGATCCCAACCTTTCCGCATATTTTAAGGGAAAAGGAAGTTTTGTTGGACGGTAAATATCAACTTCGTATTTGAATGCATGAGGTTGGAATGAAATGACATCGCTCTTAAGTCCTAGCTTCCTTTGAGCCTTTGAAAGTTCTTGAGGAACACTGGCAATATTGCCTATATGAAGAACGCGCATGATTAACCTCCAATAAGGAGAAAATCATCGAAGTTCCTTAATCCTTCCATGAATATCCTGATCCATAGCTCCAGATTGATAATTCTCCAAAGATACTCGCTATGATCCTTAATGCCTCCAATATGTTCCTGAAAAATCTTGGATATCATTTGCTTATCCCAGTACTTCCGGGATGCAAAACTATTGGATTCAATAATCTCTTTAAATAAGTTAACGAATTTTTCCGATGTCAGCCAATCTTTATCTGGTGTGGCGAAACCTATTTTATCCTTTCTATCTACGATTTTATTGGACACTAAGCCTCTAATAGCTTTTCTTAGAATATATTTCGTAATTCCGCCATGAATCTTATAGTTCGGCGGAAGTGATAAGACAAATTCTACAAGCCTATAGTCCAAAAAAGGAACTCTTGATTCAATGGACCAACGCATTGAGTTCTTATCTTCGTACCTCAGAAGCTGGGGTATGCTATAGCCAATTAGATCGCTATATAGAGCCTTGTTGAGGTCGAAGCCTCTTTCTGAAAAAGGATTGGAAAGATGAATATCGTTTGAATCCTTTAAGAATCTGGATTTTGTTAGCCAAATCATGTTTATGATATTCTTTCCAAGGGCTGTTTGGCTAAGAATTGTGACTAATGGGAATACGACTATATCCTTTAGGTTCGGTGCAGCATGTAGCGCTTTCCAAGCTTCCATCAAATGCAAGCTTAATAAGGATTGAAATAGATAATATTTATAATATATAAAATAACCGGCAAAAAGTTCGTCAGCGCCTTGCCCATCTAATAGTACCTTCATACCTTTCTTGTGTGCTAACTCCATCACTTTATATTGGCCATAGATGCTTATCGATCGGAATGGTTCTTCTTGGGTCCAGATGATATCATAGAGATCATTCATTAGATCCTCAATTGTAGGACTGGTCCAATAGGATTCAATTTTTGTGTCTTTGATTACCTGGTTGATATAACATGACTCATCCATAATCAAACCGGGAAATATCAAAGAAAATGTCTTTATATTGGTATTTTTTTCCAGTTTTCGCATGAGGTAGACAATGGTTGATGAATCAATACCGCCGCTTAGGCATGAGCCTACGGGAACATCAGCAATGAGCCGATAAGATATGCTAGAAGAAAGAAGCTCTTTGATCGTTTCTGCCGCGTGCTCCTCTGTTATTTCCGCATTATTTTTTATACGTTCGTTTAGATCATACCATCTTTCCGTCTTTAGAGATTTTGTGGGCAGGTCGTAGATTAGGTTCTCTCCAGGCATTAATCTGTAAATGTTCTTGAAGAAAGTCTCGCGGGTATGGTCTAAGAATCCATATGCAAGATATTCGAAGATGATCTTATCATTAGGGATTTTTTCTAAATAGTGCTGAAGCAGACACTTTATCTCGGAGGAAAATATTAAGCCTTTATCAGAGTGAAAGTAATAGAGGGGTTTGACCCCGAATCTATCACGACTCAGCAGCAGCTGTTTTTTCCTCTTATCGTAAATTGCAAAAGCCCACATACCATTGAACTTCTCTACGCAGCAATTGCCCCATTCTTCGTAAGCGTGGATTATAACCTCAGTATCTGTGCTAGAAGTGAATTCGTGTTTCTTCTCCAGAAGTTCAGCTCTAATCTCTAAGAAGTTGTAGATCTCGCCATTGTATATTATCCAAATATTGCCATCTTCATTGGACATGGGCTGCTTTCCTGCTGAAGAGAGATCTATAATTGATAGCCTTTGATGTCCCAGGGTTACCAGTTCGTCTAAGTAAATTCCATTATCATCTGGTCCTCGGTGTTTTAATGCCCAATTCATCATTTCCACAAGTGAGGGATCATTCCAAGTGACACCATTTATGCCGCACATCAGAAAGGCCTCTAATTCATCTGTTAATTCTTCTTAATGTCTCTTGAATATCAATTGGGTTGCCTGCTATATCTCGATTGATTCAAAGCTCTAAAAAAATTTGGTTTTATGTCGATCTTATAAGAACCTCTTCGTAATTGAACGCTATTTTTCGCCAATCAAATTTTTCTGCAATTAATCTATACTTCATTTCATCTTGATTTGAATCAAGAATAAACCTGGTTTGATTAACGAAGCTTTCAAGATCATCATAATAATAAATTTCGTTGCCAAGCAATTTCTCAAGCGATACAATCCGACTGGAAAGCACAGGCCGCCCGCAGGAAAGGTAGTTGAATACCTTTCCGCCAGCTGAAAATTCATTCTTTTTCATCTTCTTTAATGGATTAAGGCCAATATCCATTGCTGATAAATAAGTGCTTAGATCCGTATACCTGACGACGCCCGTAAATATTACTTTATCTTCAACGTCCAGTTCTCTAGCAAGAGTTTTTATCTTCTCACCGTAGTCGGTGAAGAGTCCCGGTCCAACTACCAATAGCGTGACATTTAGCCTAGGCAAAGCTTGCACAACCAACTCGAGATCTACCCAATGCTCTAAAGAGCCAACATAGCCTATTACTTGGCCTTTGAGCCCCAGATCTGATTTTGCGTTTGGCTTTTGTATAGGTTTTAAGAGATCAGTATCTACTCCATTGGGAATTACGGCTACATTTTCAATGCCAAAGTCATGCAGCAAATTGGCTAATTCCATTGTTACAGTTATGACTGATTGTGCATGCTTCAAATTATACCTTGTGATGAAGCTTACGCCATTTTTAACGAGCTTTCTAAATATTGAATCAGGATAATAAATCGAAGCAGATTCTTCAAAGTGGTCTAAGTAATCAAATACAATAGGAACGCCCGCAAAGTTGGCCATAAACGAGGGAAGAATATTAGCTGAAAGAATAATGTTAATTCTCTTATCTTTGATGATCCTTCTTATGCTGCGCAAGTGGCTAGAAAAATTCAAGATATAATATGTGGAAGGATCATCTATTTCCTTCCACCCTGTTTTGATTAATGTGCATTTTGTTTTTCGAGGTTTAAAGCCTTGGAATTTCTTAAGTCTGAAATGTAATACATAAACATTGTGGTTCTCAGCCAAGATATCGAAGATGAAGTTCAGCCTGTTAGGAACTGGATGGCCAATCCAATCGGTAGTGGGTACAACCAGTATATTCATGTCACCCTTCTAAAAAAAATTGAGTTTAATATTTAATATCATTTGCATATTTTCATTTGTTTTCTGTTATGGGATTGTACATGAAAGGACAGATATAAAAGCATGGGTCCTTCGATTCCATTTCATTAATAGATTATTAAAGCGACAAAAGACCGAAAAGATATAAAGTAAATATCATAATATAGCTTTTGATTTACAGGCAGTGATCTGTTTGAAGGCAGTGATATTAGCGGCCGGAGAAGGCCGCAGGTGCAGGCCGCTTACTCAGACGAAGTCAAAGGTCATGCTTCCAGTGGGAAATAAACCAATATTGGAGCATGTGATCCTTGCGCTTGCTCAAAATAATGTAAAGGAACTTTACATTGTGGTTGGATATCAAAAAGAGAGAATAATGGATTATTTCGAGGATGGGATCAAGTTCGGAGTAGAAATAAATTATATTGAGCAAACCGAGATTTTGGGCACGGCGCACGCTTTAAGCAAGGTAGAATCACATATAGATGACAAATTTTTGGTAGTTAATGGTGACAACCTACTCGATGTATCTGCAGTACATGATCTAGTTACAGCTGAAGGGGATTACGTCATTCTGGCAGTTCAAAGGAGAAATACTGGTGATTATGGAGTTATTACGATAAAACAAGATAGAGTCAGAGCCATCGTTGAAAAACCGAAGGGATATTGTGCGGGCATAATCAATACTGGGGCATATAAATTTGGGATAGGCATTTTTGAGGAGCTGCCAAAAACACCGATTTCAGAACGCGGATCCTATGAATTAACACAGACGCTATCGCAAATGGTAGAAGATTGCAGGGATATTAGAGCCGTCATTACCAAAGGAGGATGGTCGGATGCTATATTTGCTTGGGATTTGCTAAATGCAAATAGCTTGGCACTAAAAGAAATGGATTCAAGAGTTCTTGGAGCGGTTGAGGAAGGTGCTAGGTTGTTTGGTTTTGTAGATATAAAAGAAGGAAGCATCATACGTTCCGGCTCTTACCTCATGGGACCCATATCTATTGGGAAAGACTGCGATATAGGTCCAAATGTAACTATATTGCCTTCGACTTCAATTGGCGATTCAGTTAGGTTAGGCTCGAGCTCGGAAATTCGAAACAGCGTAATTATGAACGGTACTAGAATAGGCTCCGGAACGATCATCTCGGATTCGGTAATAGGAGAAAGCTCTGTTTTGGGTGACCAATTAGTTATTGGATCTGGGCCTTCAGTTATTGAGATAGAAGGGGACTTCCAAAGGACAGAGTTCGGGGCAATTTTTGCTGACAATTCGATTGTAGGGATTCGATCTTTGATCCATCCCGGGACCATTCTTGAGACTAATGTCAAGATTGGCCTTGGATCTATAGTTCGCGGATGGATTGAGCGAGATAGTATGGTGATCTGAACGTGTGCGGGATAGTGGCTTATATCGGAGACGGCGAAGTCGGATCTATACTTTTTGACACGCTTAAAAGGCTAGAATATAGGGGTTATGATTCTGCCGGTGTAGCTATTAAATCAGGGGATGAGATAGTGGTCGTCAAGGCTGCTGGTAAAATTGGCAATCTTGAAAAAGTCTATAGAGAAATGGGTTCTCCGGGGGAGTCTATGGGTATAGGGCATACCAGGTGGGCCACTCACGGTAGTCCAACCGACATAAACGCGCATCCTCACATTTCCGGTGAGATAGCTATAGTGCATAACGGCATTATCGAGAACTATCTCGAGTTGAGAGAATCCCTAACGGAAAAGGGCTTTGAATTTCAATCTGAAACGGATAGCGAGGTCTTGGCACACCTGATCAACTATTTCTACCAGGGGGATCTGATAATGGCCGTAACCAGAGCTTTAGATGAAGTTGAAGGTTCTTATGCTATAGCTGTCTTAGCAGCTAGTTCTCCATATATTATTTGTGCCAGGAAAGACAGCCCATTGGTAATAGGATTGGGAAAATTGGCCAATTATTTGGCTTCAGACGTACCTGCTTTGCTTCCTTATACCAGAGATATTGTCAGGCTTAAGGATGGAGAGATAGCAAAGCTCAGTAAGGAAACTGTTGAGATAAAGAATAGGTTTGGAGAACTACATCCAGCAGATGTCGAACGAATCGATTGGAATATAGATGCGGCCGAGAAAGGCGGTTATTCTCATTTCATGCTCAAGGAAATTCATGAACAACCACGAGCTTTGCGTGAGACTATGGCTGGAAGAATTTCAGAGTTTGGTGGTGATGTCAGGCTAGATCTGGGCATAGATGACGAAGAGATTCGCAATCTGGAAAGGGTTTCGATCATTGCTTGCGGGACTTCATATCATGCCGGGCTCTTCGCTAAGTATCTTTTGCCGATTGTATCGGGTTTGCCTGTTGAAGTAGAACTGGCCTCTGAGTTCCAACACTTACAGCTTAGGCCCAGGACCCTTGTAGTCGGCATAACTCAGTCAGGCGAGACTGCTGACACTTTGCTTGCTCTCAAGAAAGCAAAGATGTGCAATGTTAGACTGCTCGCTATAACGAATGTTGTTGGCAGTACAGTTACCAATCTGGTTGATAGCACAATTTTTACTCGTTGTGGTCCGGAGATAGGCGTAGCAGCAACAAAAACCTTTACAAGCCAATTGGTTACTCTTATCCTTTTAGCTATATGTCTAGGCAGAGCAAGAGGTTTCCTCACTCCCGAGCAAGGAAGAAAAATATTAATTGAGCTTAGCCGCTTACCTGCCTTGGTTCAGAAAGTCTTGGATAGGCGAGATTCGATCAAGGAGATTGCGGAATTGTATGCTGATTCAAGCTGTTATTTTTTCATAGGCAGGGAATTCCTCTATCCAATAGCGTTGGAGGGGGCTTTAAAGATGAAAGAGATCGCTTATATTCACTCGGAAGGATACGCAGGTGGGGAGCTGAAACATGGTCCTTTGGCTCTTATTACAGATTTCACTCCCGTTGTTGCCATAGCCACATTTGGGCGAAAGATCCAATCAAATATAAAAGAGGTCAGAGCCAGAGGTGCTGAAGTAATTGCATTAGCTAGTGAGAACGATGCTGACATAGACAAAATTGCAAATGTTGTGATTAGACTTCCCGACACAAGACCAGAACTTTCTGCCGTCCTATGCACTGTGGTAGTGCAGCTTTTCTCATATTATGTAGCTCATAAATTAGGCCAACCAATTGACAAACCTAGAAACCTGGCCAAATGCGTAACGGTGGAATGAAGGCCAATTTGTTTGTTTGCATAAATCTAGAGCTCTATTAAACTTATATGTCCTTTTTTTAAGTTTTTTTGAAGGAGTTCCTTCTACTCGGCAAAGAAGTATTTCTATTTGATATGCAATTTGAATCAATGCATCATGTTAAGATTTCATAGATCGACCGAATAGTCTCAATATTGCAGTCCCAATATCTATAATCTTTCTCGGTCAATTTTTCAGGTCTCTTATTAAGATGCTCAACAACGGCATCCTTAAGATCACGACTATCTACAATTATGAGATTCTTCCTAGGCTGCTCTTGGGATATTCCTGATGCGACAACTAATTTTCCCATATTTAAGTACTCATTAAGTTTCCATACGCTTTTGTCAGTGGAGTAAGGCGTGATGACGCTCTCCTCTCGTGGAATGATACATAGCCTAGCTTTCTGCACGAGACCAGCCATTTTCTCATGAGGTTGCCAACCCAAATTTTTGATATTGTGTGGCTTTCTCCAAAGGTACCACCAGGCAAAAGGCCCGCTTCCGACTATCCAAAATTCCTGATAAGGTATAGCTTTGGCTACCCCCAATAATTTTTGGATGCCTTCTTGAGTGCAAACGCGTCCTATAAAAATGATTGGGGCATCTTCTGGTTCCAGCCTGTATAGGGGCTGCTCGAGGTTATCAGAGAAAGAGCGCAATGGATAATTAGGGATCACTTCTGTTTGCTTGTTCGGCGCATATGCAGCAACCTTATTTTTCAGAGGTGTATTGACGGTTGTAATTACATCGGCACCTTTGGCCAAATTCCGTTCAAAATGCTCGCCAAATATCCTTCCTGGGGCGCCAAAAGTCTGCTGCATCTCCAGTCCCCATGGGGATCGATAGTCATAAATTAGGCTTCTGAAATAATCCCCTTTGAAGCGTGTAAATCCATGGTAGATTACATCCGGAACGTTAAATACATGGACTATATCGGGTCTACACTTTTTTACAGTTTTTTTTGCCAGTCCTGCGATTTTGATCCAATTCTTTGTTCCAAAACTAGGAACTATGACTTCATATCCGAAGCTCTTTAGTGTGCTCTCAAACATTCTCAATCTTATGGTTCTCTCAGGCTGATTAGCTAATAAAAGAACTATCATTTAGGCTAAAGATCTCTAAATTATTCTTTCAATTAATTTGACAATTTTTTGGCTAGCATCTCCCAATCCGAATACGTTTTTATATCTTCCCGGGGGAACAAACACTCTAGCCATTCGTGTGATCATTTCTTCATTTGCCCCTACAAGCACATTCCAGCCATCCTGCACGGTTTCAATCCATTCTGTCTCTTCTCTAAGGGTTATGCAAGGCACTCCAAGCAGGTAAGCCTCTTTCTGGACACCACCTGAGTCTGTTATAATTTTTAAGGCATTTTTTTCCAAGATGAGCATATCCAAATAGCCCACTGGTTTTATAACTCTAGTATTTTTGTTAAGTATATCCCAAAGCTCCAATTCTTTTAATCGCTTTTCAGCTCTTGGATGGCATGGGAATATTACATTTCCTATCTTGGATAAGGCTAATGCTATTGACCTTAAATTATCGGGATCATCTGTGTTAGAGGCCCTATGCACAGTAGCGAGATAATAGCTCTTAGGCATAAGACTTAGCTCATCCATAATTTTAGATCTATCTTGAGCAATTATCATACACGTTCTTTGAGCATCAACCATAACGTCTCCTGTAAGATAGACATTTTCAATTATCCCTTCTTTTTTCAGGTTGAGCTCTGCAGTTTCGGTGGGACAAAAAAGAAGAGATGAGCAATGATCGACAAGAATTCTATTAACTTCTTCCGGCATTTTTCTATCAAAAGATCTCAATCCTGCTTCCACATGGGCTACTTTTAAGCTAAGTTTAGCGGCTGCGATAGCTCCAGCAAGTGTTGTATTGGTGTCACCAAAAACCAAAACAACATCTGGTTTCTCCTTTATCAAGATCTTTTCAATTCTTTTCAACATCTCTCCTGTTTGATAACCGTGGAAGCCTGACCCCACTTCAAGGTGAAAATCCGGAGTAGGTATACCCAACTCATCAAAGAATATCTTATTCATCTCATAATCGTAATGCTGGCCGGTATGGATGATGATTTCATCCATTTTTTTCCTCAACTCTCGAGAAACGGGTGAGAGCTTAATGAAATTTGGCCTTGCACCAACTATTGAAGCTACTTTCATCATTCTCCAAAATTTTTTTTAATTCGGCTAGAAACTCAGGTTAAATGAATCAAAAACTAAATCGGCTTCTTCTGGTTGAATATATCTCAAGCCATTGGCTTTCACTTCTTCTTTAGATAGATGAGAATCAAAAGCATACACATTGAGGCCTTTTTCTTTTAGGAGCTTAGCCAATGCAAGGTTCCTGCTGTGATATAACTCACGAACGTTTGGTCGGAAAGTTATGCCCTTAATGCAAATTTTGATCTGATCCAAGGGTTTGCTGACCTTGAGGCATTCTAATAATATCCTTTCAGCCCAATAGAAAATCATATCGTCATTTATCTCTCTCGAAATCCTTAGCATTCGGGCATGTTTGAACAGTTCACGTTTTTCCATCTCTTTTATTAGGAACCAAGGATAAACTGGTATGCAATGTCCACCTACGCCTGTGGAAGGTTGATGTAATTGGCAATATTGATGATTAGCATTATCCCTCGCCTCGCTGAAGTCCACTCCCAATTCCGCTGAAATTTTATAGAGCTCATTAGCCAAATAGATATTTACATCTCTATAGCAACCTTCCATGACTTTAATCATCTCTGCCACCCTTGCTGAGGATACCAATTTGAGGTTGGGAATAAATTTATTGTATAGATTGAAGGCTATGAACCCACTTTCATCATCTATGCCTCCAAGTATCTTTGGGAACTCCCTCAGACGGTAGATGCTGTATCCGGTCATGATCCTCTCAGGCGAATGTGCTAGGAAAAAATCTCCGTGGCTCATATGACTTGATTCTTCCAGCCAAAATCTTATCGTAGATTCAGTTGTACCGGGTGGGACAGTAGTCTCTATGGACACTAGATCGCCCTTCTTTAAAATCCTCCCAACTGACCTTACCGCTTTTTCCATTAAGGAGAAGTCAGGATTGTAGCTCTGATCTATAAAAAGTGGAACTATGATGATAAAAGCTCGGCAATTCCTGGCATCTTCAAGATCAGATGTAGCTAATAATTTATTACCACCATATCGATTGATCAGTTCCTCCAGTCCGGCCTCCTCAGGTATTGGATTGGAGCCATTGTTTATGAGATCGCATCGCTCGGGATCAATATCAACACCAACTACCGATAGACCATTGTCTGGAATGATTGCCGCTAAAGGTAGACCTGCATTTCCTAGACCAATGACAGCTATTGCATCTTCCAATCACTCCACCTTCATGATCTCTATGGTCTTCCCACAATCCTCGCAGAGATATACCTTTTTCAGAGTATTCTCCACGACGACCTTTTTTAACTTCATCCCGCAATAACAAATCCAACCTTTGATTTCAGCCGGATTGCCGTGGACTAAGGCGAAGGATGGAACGTCTTTAGCTACAACACTGCCTGCCCCTACCATGGCGTAATCCCCGATAGTGATCCCGCAGATTATAGTAGAATTGGCCCCGATGCTAGCCCCTCTACAAACGCGAGTGGGTACTATACGATCTTCATTCCAGGTATAGGATCGGGGAAACAGATCATTTGTAAATGTTGCAGAAGGACCCACGAATACGTCATCCTCAATTTTGACACCCTTATAAATAGAGACGAAATTCTGTATCTTCACATTGTTTCCTATTACTGCATCTGTATCTATATAGACACTTTTTCCAATATTGCAGTTCCTGCCAATTCGAGAACCATTGCGCACGTGGACAAAATGCCAGATTCTTGTCCCTTCTCCAATCTCCTTGCTTTCGACTACAGCAGTGGGATGCGCTTGGTAATTCATCCAATCCCTTTGCTGATTTCCTGACAAATTCTAAGGTTGAGAAGCGCCTCTTGAGGAGTAACCGGGAATTCTTTCCCAGATCTAACGCAGTCCATGAAAGTCTTTAATTCAACCTTAAGCGGCTCTACTTTGTTGACGAGGACTTTTTCGATTATATTTTCCTGAGTATACCTCTCATTCTCCTTTTCATATTTCTTCGGTTTTCTGTAGATGAACACTTCTTGGGCCATGAAATCTCCTTCCGTAGTCGAATCTTCCTCTTCTATGTATAATGTTCTGAACTTCTTGGAGGCCATCCTACTTGCAGAAAGAGCTGCTACTGATCCATCAAAAACTATCATGGCCTCGCAGATATTTCGGTTGCCAGCACTAAAGATCTTAAAATTATCCTCATTTTTAAATAACACATTAAAAATGATATCTATGTCGTGGATCATAAGGTCTTCAACAACTGAAGCATCTGTAATTCGGTTGGATGTTGGATTATGTCTTTTCATTTCCGTATAGAAAGGATGGCTGATAATCCGTCTAACTTCCTCAACTATTGGGTTGAACCTTTCTATGTGTCCTACACCTGCCATTAGGTTTTCTTCAGTCAGCAGCTTTAACAGACCCTCTCCTTGATCTACATTAGAAGCCAAAGGCTTTTCTATAAGAAAGTTAATGCCTTTTGCAATTACTTGTCTTGCGATTTTGTAATGATACTTTGTAGGAACACAGATGCTAACCAACTCTGTTTTCTTGAGAATTTCCTCAATCGAGCCGCAGATCGAAGCAAGGTCGCTAACTTTTTTTGCATTCTCTGGTACGGAATCGTAGACGTAAACCTGATCTACTCCCTTGAGTTCGGAGAAGACCCGCACGTGGTTACGTCCCATGGTTCCTACGCCAATTACTCCAACTTTCATAGTTGCGCCTCAAATTCATTTATAGTTTGGGCAATATATTCAATATCGTCCTCTGTAAGGGATGGATGAACCGGGAGACTCATAATTTGGCTGCAGACTTTTTCTGCCACGGAACAAATCTTCCAATTGTCACTCATTTCTTGGTAGATAGGCTGTCTATAAATGGGCTTAGGATAATGGATGGCCGTGCCTATGCCCTCGGATTGCAGAAAGTCCATTAATTTCTCCCTGGCCACAGGAAAATCCTCTTTCACCTTTACTGCATATTGGTTATATACATGTTTTACATCATCAATTTTGTAAGGTTTGGCGATCCCGGTTATTTCGATCTTCTTATTGAGCAATTCTGCATTGCTAATTCTTTTCTTATTAAATTCATCGAGACGCTTGAGTTGGATTAGGCCCAGTGCTCCCTGTAGATTCATCATGCGATAATTATAGCCCAGTTCAACGTGGTTGTATTTACCCAAATCCCCGTGGTTTCTGAGCAACCGTAGCCTTGCAGCCAAATCATCATCATCTGTAGTGATCATTCCTCCCTCTCCCGTAGTCATATTCTTTGTGGGATAGAATGAGAAGCAGCCTATTCCGAAGCTTCCTACCTTTTTGCCATTATATTCTGCTCCATGAGCCTGAGCGCAATCCTCAACGAGAATGAGATGGTGGTCTTCACATATTTCCTGAACAGCTTTAACCTCGAAAGGCTGGCCATAAAGATGAACACCAATTACAGCTTTAGTATTAGGAGTGATCTTTTCTTTCAAATCTTCTGGATCAATGTTGAATGTCCTCGAATCCACGTCCACAAACACAGGTTTAAGTCCCTGGTAAAGAATGCAGTTTGCTGTCGCTATAAAGCTAAAGGCTGGCGATATAACTTCATCATCCTGTCTTAGCCGCTTAGCCTTAAGGGTTAGGTCGAGAGCTGTAGTGCCATTGCTAACGGCAACTGAGTTCTTCACGCGCAAATACGAGGAAAATGCCTCTTCGAATTTCTTTACTGATTCACCTTGCGTAAGCATGCCAGAGGCCAAAACGTCTCCGACCGCTTCTATTTCTTCTCTGCCTATGATCGGCCTAGCAATTGGGATAAAATCTCTCATCAGCATCTCCTTTGTACAAGAATATCGTTCATTGCATGCTGCCATTTGAGGTCTTCCAATAATAACTATTGTCTTAGCATAATTTTCACTATATTTTGGAATTCAACCTCTAAGAACCTTCTAAAATAAAATTGATGAAATTCCTCCGAGCATCCCCATTTATGAGCAAACTAGGCCTTTAAGAGTTGCTGCTGGAAGGCTCCTAAAGTGTGATTCGATTACTGTTCCAGGAAAGATAGTAGTATTTATGCCTGTCTTGACATCATCGCCCATGATTACACCCAATTTCCGCCTTCCGCTATCTACTCTATTGCCTTTTATAAAAGACCATATGTTTGCGTTATCGTGTCTGAGGTTGGCTATTATTGTGCCAGCTCCCAAGTTGCAATTTACACTTATAATGCTATCTCCTACATAGCTCAGATGACCTATCTTGGTTCCATCCATTATTGTGCTATTTTTTATTTCCACTGCGTTGCCAATTCTGATTTTATCCCCTAAGCAAGTAAAAGGCCGAATGTAGCAGTTAGGGCCTAGATCGCAGTTATTGCCTATAAGAACAGGTCCCTCAATATACGATCCAGACCTGATTATAGTTCCTTCGCCTAATGAGATAATACCTTTGAGAGTTGCCCCAGGCTCAATTTCACCATGGATTGACGGCTTCATCTTGAAAAGAAGCTTTTCATTTGCTTCTAAGATATCCCATGGTCTGCCAATTTCCATCCAATCTTTCAGTTCAAATATTCGAATTTTCTTTTTTGAAGCTAAAATATTTAATCCATCCGTGAGTTCATATTCACCTCTTTCTGATAGCGGTGCCCTGCACAATGCTTCGAAGATATCATTCGATAATAAGTAAATACCAGCATTTACCATCTCTGACGGAGGTGATGGGCTCTTCTCAACTACAGATTTCATATATGATCCCTTTGTCAAAAAAGCGCCATATCTGCCTGGATCAGGAGCGCGTATTGAGGCGACAGCGAATTCTTTTGATTGTACCATTTTCTTTAAGGTTATTGCGTCAGCCAAAATATCACCATTTAACACCAAGAATCGATCTTCAGCTAAGGATTCAGCGGATTCCAGTGCATGGCCTGTTCCCAATTGTTTCTCTTGAATTGCATAATCGATGCTTACGCCAAGGGTAGAGCCATCTTTAAAATGCTCCTTGATGTATTCTGCACCATACCCAACAACTAAAACGAACTTATCGATTCCAGCCTGAATTGCTCTGAGCATTATATGCTCTAGCAATGGCTTGCCAACAATTGGAAGCATTACTTTGGGGCGCTTCGCAGTCAAAGGCCACATCCGGCTACCTTCGCCAGCGGCCAGAATAATTGCCTGCATTTCGAGTACCTGCGCTGTGTTAACGATAGGCGGGATAAAAACCTTTGCAACTGATGAGAAAATAATTGGAGTTACAGGGTATCTGGCTGAAGGATTTCAAACGACATTGATCAATCTGAAGGATCATACACCAATGACATATATTTCTAAAAACTAAAAAAGACTTATACAGCATGAATTGAATCGGAAACGATGCATTCTGCCAGAGGTTTTCAAAGGAATCCATTGTTTGATGATGCTAGAACGTCAACAGAAGGCTGTATCATCGACAGGGATTTGTCTTATGATAGCGATTTATCTTACGTCTCAATGCATTTGATCAATGGGAAACTAACTAGATTTCAACAATATTTCGGGTGTTGAGAAAAAAAATAAGAAAATAGATTCTTTCACTCGTTGGAATTTAGCCTAAGGCCATCCTCTCTTCTTCTTATAAATCATTAGCATCTCCTTTATTATCTCGGGATCAATTTTGCCAAGAGTGCTAACTGTTTCGTAGAACCTTTTCGGTATCCTTTGATTGGAAATATTAAAACCCTCTCTTGTCTTAAATCTATATTTATCTTGAAATATTTTTACTCCTAGATCGTTTAACTGTTCAGAGGTTTTCTCCAATCCTACCGCGGACAGAGCTAAAATAATATTCTCCTCCGTGTAGACGTTCCTCGCAAATAAACATCCGACCAATGAGTTGAATATACCGCGGTAATTGTCTTCCATGATAATTTCATCAACTATCTGCTCCAAATCGAGTTGCTTTTTGGCGGCTTTCTGGTCGATACTGTATCCAGCATTATCTAGATGAGAATGCCTTACACCTACCATCTGGCCAACTATTGAAGCAGGGCCTGTATGGTAGCCAGAAACCTCATTTCCTCCCAGAGCCATGGCAAAATCTTGCCCTCCATACTTGGTTGATGCATATTCCACACCTTGACCAAGAGTTGCATAAAATTCATTTGAAATTTTAGCAATATTCTCCAAAACATTGCGATAGCTCTTCACATTGCTCCATTGTAATGGTATGCCCATTGTGTCTTGCGGGGTTATTAGGTCATGCTCGTATGCTTCAGTGGCCCAGCTCATGACAACGCCTGCTGACATGACATCTAGACCTAGGCGTTCGCATGTATCAATAAGCTCCAAAACGCCTTCTGCTGACGAGACTCCTAAATTGGAGCCAAGAGAATAGATGGGTTCATAATCATAAGATACTTTCCGCACTTCGAATTCATGGTGTTTCGAAAAGGGTGATTTCAGGGAAGCGATATGGATGCAACCGATAGGGCAACCGGCACATGAGAGTCTTCTGAAAAGGTAGTTGTCAGCAAACATCTCGCCACTTATCTTCTCTGCTTCAGGAAAGCTAGATGACTGAAAATTCTTGGTTGGAAGCCCTTTCAGCCAATTGAGAACATTGATATTTACTGAAGTGCCTATGTCGTGATATTTCTCCATTGCGTCAGTCTGTACGGTTTCACGATAAATCTTATTGTACACTTCTCTATATCTTTTCGGATCTGGAATGTCGACATGCTCTGTGCCAGAAATTACCATAGCTTTAAGGTTCTTGGATCCGAAAGATGCTCCCAAACCTAGCCGGCCGAAGTGTCTATAGGTATCAACGACGACTCCTGCAAATCTTACAAGGTTTTCTCCCGCTGGGCCGATGCGTATTATGCTGCGACGTCCGACGCCTGTTTCGCGCTCCCGCAATATCATTCCCACGGTCTGGGCATCGATACCCCAGACTGAAGTGGCATCTTTAATTTTGACGTCTGCATCGTTAATGCTGATATAGGAAGGTTGATTCGACCTTCCACGAATTACGATAGCTTCGTGACCCGCAAACCTCATGGCAAGATGAAGTCTTCCTCCAGCATACGACTCTCCCAGCTCTTTGGTCAAAGGTGATTTGAAAGTGGCAACCGCCTTTGTTGCGACCGGGAACATACCATTAAGAGGACCTATGCTAAGAATTATTGGAGCCTCTGGCGAAAGCGAATCTACGCCAGGCTTGCACTCTTCTAGAAGGAGCTGAATGCCTACGCCTGTACCGCCCATCCATTGCTCGAATAGATCATGTCTCTCCTCGATCCATATTTCTTCTTTGGAAAGATCGATGTATAGGACTTTTCTAAGCATTTACGCTAGCACTTCCTCTAATTTTAGAACATCGTGCGGACAGAAATCCACGCAAGCCCCACAATGAATGCATTTGATAGGTTTGCCATCTTTGCACAATGATATAGCTCCTATCAGACACGATTTTTCGCATTTTCCACAGCCTGCACAAAGTTCTTCATGGAAGACAATGTTGCCATCGGGTTTTCGTTCTAAAGCGCCATTTGGGCAAGCTCGCACGCACGGCGGATCCTTGCAGCCTCTGCAAACTACCACCATAAAGTCCCCTTCCAATCCTCCTCTCGTGAGGATCTTGATAGCGCTATCTTGAAGGGAGACGCTTCCTCGGCGTATTCTGCTGCAGGCGAACATGCATCCTAAACATCCAATGCAGCGCTCAGGATGGGCAACTTTAAGCCTGCGTTTCTTCTTGCTTTTTTCTTCTATTTTAGTTGGCTCTGCTTTTCCCGGCAAGACCTTGGCATTAGAATTTTGGGGCATCTCAAAGGACTCTCGGTAGTATTATCTCTTCTAATTATTAGCATAACTTACTATTAAATATTGATAGACCCTCATAGAGCCTGCGAAACCAATGAACAGGATTTATTCTGTAGGAACAAACCTATCGCTTAATTTCTTCATCACATGAGGCAAAGTCGTGTATTCCATATCTTCCATTGGTAAGCGGTGGGGTTCAAATGGGCCATGCGCTCTCATGTATTCCGTAATCTGCAGAGCTCTCTGTCTAGCAAGATCGAAAGCAATGTCCTTGAAAAGATCTACGGGACCGACTAATTGACCGAATGCCAGCTGGAATCCAGCGGCAATAACTCTAGGAGGGCCATCGAATCTAGTTGGATGAGCAGTCTCAAAAGAGCAAGGCATTAACGGACCATTGTGGCTGCCCCGCATCCATCCCGATACGAGATGACTTAATGCGAAAGGCTCTAGAACCTCACCTAATGCAGGCAGACCCGACTGAGATCTAACTAGGCCGGCAGGATCATCTTTTCCTACATAGGTTCCTGCAGTTTGAAAGAGTTTCTCTGTGCTTATCACAGCAACTGCTTCTTCCTCCGGCAATTTCCCGCCACTCTTCGGGTATACACGTTTTATTACGTATTTGCTCTTCGCACCAATCAAGGCTAATACGTCATACATTTCCTCGGGACATTTCATGAAGACTTTCTTATGTGCCATTATGTCCCATATTTCGAATACAAATCCTTGATGGCACGCTGGATCTATTACTAAGCCAGCTGTATTAAAAGGATCTGCGAACATGCGAAATATCGGCAGATTGAATGCTCCCGGCTCAGTCTTATCCATCATGAAAGCCACAATGGGCTCTGAAACGCGCTCGTTAAACTCCATTTCCGCAACGCCTGGGCCCATTCCTCTGATATTTCCGCTAAAAGCATCGGATAGCAAGTCTTGACCAGCACCATAGAGCTTAAGCTTCTTAGCAGTCTCAGTGGCTTGTTCGAAGCACTCCCACGCTATGGCATGTATCTCTCCATTATCACAGCCATTTATGTGGGTCATAAGCAGCTCTAAGTCGTCTCCACAACTCATAACTCTAAAGTCGATCAGTGCGCCAGACTTTCTAACTTGTTCTAAATGCGATTCCGCGGTTCTAATTAAGTCGGGGTGGACTGATGAATGTCCAGGAAATCCACCTACGTCTGCCTTGATTAGACTAAAAGTAATTTTTGTCATCTATTTATCCCATTGTGCAAACGCCGTTGGTATGCGGCTAGTTGGCTTTCCTTCATTCCATATACTATTTACCGTTTTTGTGTCTGAGTTTTTCGATCAAGAATGTGCAATCCTTATATCTTATTCTAGAAAGACTGAATGATAATATTGTTCAAATAGGAGTCGATTATGGAGTTGATCGCAAAATATCGCATTGAATCAGATCTGCCAACTGACAAAGCTGCAGCAGCCATAGCTGCCGAACAATCTACAGGTACATGGACAGATGTGATTGGTACAGACAACCCGTTGGCTGCAAAGGTGATCATTGCCAAAGGGAATACTGTGGAGATAGGTTTTACCGAAGAACTATTTGAAAGAGGCAATATTCCGCAGTATCTTTCTGTGATAGCCGGAAACCTCTTCGGTTTGGAGGCTTTGAAGAAGGTTCGATTGCAGGATGTTATCTTTCCAAAAAGCTTAATCAAGGCCCATAATGGCCCACGTTTCGGGATAGAGGAGGCGCGAAAGATTATTGAAGTTCTTGACAGGCCGCTCGTTGGTACAATAATTAAGCCTAAGGTAGGATTGGATCCAAAGGGTACGTCTGAAGTTGCGGCGGCAGCTGTTCGGGGTGGATTAGACCTCATTAAGGATGATGAAACCCTTACAGATCAGGATTTTTGCCCAATGGTAGATAGAGTTGAAGCGGTTATGAACGCTCTTGATAAGGTAGAGCATGAGACTGGAAAGAAAGCGTTCTATGCAGTTAATGTAACCACGGGAGCAGATCAGATTCTTGAAAGGGCTCAAAAAGCCGTTGACCATGGCGCCAATATGATAATGATCGATGTGCTTACTGCTGGCTTCTCAGCTTTGGAGGTCTTATCAAGAAATCTTAAAGTTCCAATCCATGTGCATAGGACTATGCACGCTGCTTTTACGAGAGACAGGGCCCATGGAATAAACATGGTAGTGATTGCCAAATTAGTAAGATTGGCAGGTGGGACCAATCTCCACACCGGAACTTATCTAGGCAAGATGGCACGCGAGGTAGAAGAGAACGATGAGTCTAGAGATGCTTTAAGAAATGATTGGTACGGACTAAAACGCGTTTTCCCTGTAGCATCCGGTGGCATCTATCCTGCAAACGTGCACGCCAACCTTGATGGTTATGGAATTGATTGCATTATCCAGGCTGGAGGTGGTGTGCATGGCCATCCTGATGGAACAACGGCGGGAGCAATTGCAATGGTCCAAGCAGTGGAAGCATGGATGGAAGAGATACCTCTTGAGGATTTCGAAAAAGACCACAAGGAATTGAAAACAGCCTTAAAATATTGGAAATAATTATGAAAAATGTTACGAAATCGGCTAATTTTGCCAGTACAAAACCGAAGAGTTTATATTGGTAGATGAGGATGGTTTTGAGCGTTTATCACGAGTCAAGTGATGTAGCGCTGTTTGAAAATGTATAGTTGTAGAGAGGGAATTATGTAGAGGGATCAGATGGCTAGAGACGATATATTATCGGAGATCAAACAGGCGGAGGCGGATGCTAGAGCAAGTGTCCAGCAGGCTTTGGAAGAAAAGGATAAAAAGATAGCCGCCGCTACAACGGAGGCAGGGAACCTCGTCAGGACTGCGGAAGCAGAATCCCAAGACTACTATGACAAGAGCTTAGCAAAGGCAGCGGATGAAATAAAGAATAAAAAACAATCGATAATCCAGAGCGGAAATGCGAATGTCAGTTCTTTAGGCAACAAAGCTATCTCAAATCTGGATGGAGCAGTAGAACATCTGATGAAGGAGTTCATGAGGTTGTTGCATGCTTAGACCCGTAAAGATGAGTCGTGTAGTCGTCGCCGGGTCGAAGGACATTATTGAACCTGTTATCGAGAAGCTCCATGAGATTCGCTTGTTACATATTGTCAACTTTGATGGCAGCGAGCCTGGATTTGATCTTGGCAAACCTATCGGCAAAGCCAAGGAATATTCAGAGGATCTAATAAAACTTAGATCCATGTCCAGGTATCTAAATATTAAGGTAAAGGCGCCTGAGAAGACTTACCCTGAGTCGCAAGTCCAATCGGAAATGGATAACTTGCTAAATAGTGTAAGCTCCAATGTAATAGCGAGCTATGAGCGAATTGCTGAAATTGTTACCGAAATTAAGTTAAAGCAGGATCAGATTAAGGGAATCAAGCCTCTGGCGGTTCTGCCACTGCAATTGGAAGCATACTATGGTTATGATTCGTTAGCTGTTTTCGTAGGCACAGCAACTTCAGCAGTAGATGCTGATGTAGCAAAGGTTTCTTCTGTAAATGAGGTTTATTCCGCTGGCACTAAAGCCGGTACGGTTGTTGCAGTGTTTGTGCCCATTGAAAAAGCCAGTGAGGTATCTTCTGTCCTAGCTGAACACGGTTTTAGTGAAATATCGGTTCCAAGGATAGAAGGTAGCGTTGACTCGGCAATGGCCGCATTAGAAGCCGGAATCAAGAACCTTGAGAATGAGAAAGCTCCTCTTCAGAAGAAACTAGCTGATACGAAGAAACAATACGAGAATCTTATTCTGGCGACGGATGAGTACTTATCAATAGAAACTCAGAAGACCGAGGCCCCTTTGAGGTTCGCCGAAACGACCAACGCGTTCGTTATTGATGGCTGGGTTCCAAGCGATCAGTTTAACAGGCTAAAGAGTGATCTTGAAAGTGCTGCGGGTGGAAAGGTTGACGTCCAGTTGATCGACGAAAAAGAGGCTGAACACCTAGTGGAGCGCGGTGAGGACGTTCCAACCAAAATAGAAAATGCCAGCATATCTAGGCCATACGAACTGATTACGCGCCTATTCGCCATACCTGAGTATAAAGAGTTCGATCCAACGCTTTTGGTTTTCATATTCTTCCCGATCATGTTTGGCATGATCTTGGGAGACATGGGATATGGAATTACGATCCTAGTGGTCCTGCTCGCTTTAAAAAGGAAGTTCAGGACGCCTGGATGGCAGCAGCTTATCAATTTAGTGATTCTGGCTTCAATATGGTCGGTCATCTTTGGATTTCTTTTCGGAGAGATCTTTGGTCCGCTTGGTTTATGGGGGCCAATCTTTGGTAATTTGCCCGAAGCATCGATTATCAAGTTGGAAGAAGAGGGAATGTTCTTCGGCGAAGGTGTTTATGGATCGCTTGGTCGGGTTGGTCCGCTTGAGTGTTTCCCGTTATACAGGCTAGCTACAAATGCCGTTCTGCTGTTAATTGGTGTTAGCCTCTATATTGGCGTTATTCATACGGGACTAGGGTCCATCTTGGGCATCAAGACTGAACTCAACTATGGTGAGAAAAAACATGCCTACTTCGAGAGGCTGCCTGTGCTTCTCTTCCAGGTTTCCTTTGCTCTGCTCCTCTTAGCCCTTGTCGTGGCTAATTGGAATCTAGTGTTAGCGGGCATTGCCGTCATAGTGATTTCGCTAGTAATGATGGTAATAGGACCCGAAGGAGTAATGGGTGCGACTCACGTGCCATTTTATGTAAGCAACTTGATATCGTACCTGAGACTTTTGGCAATTGGTCTGGCCTCAATTGGTCTGGCATTCGCAGCCAATCAGCTGGCGTTCTATGTCATTATGCCCATGTTAAGCGGTGGAGCGACAAATAGTGCAGAATTCACAACAGTTGCGATCGTTGTAGGTATTATTGTACTGGTGTTAGTGCACTTCATCAACTTGCTGCTGGGAATTTTGTCTCCATTTATGCATCCTTTGAGGTTGCATTATGTGGAGATGTTCACAAAATTCTATAGTGCGCACGGCGGTGGAGTTGAATATTCGCCCTTCGGACATGTCCGAAGGTATCTGAAAGTATGAAGTTAACAGAAAAGGAGGATTGAAGAAAATGGCAGTAGAAACTATTACGGACGGTGGAATACTATACGGACTCATAGCTGTAGGTGCTGGCTTGGCAACTGGTCTTGCCGGTATCGGTGCGGGTGTAGGTGAGCAGGGTATCGGGGCTGCAGTAGTCGGCGTCGTGGCAGAGGAGCCCGGCTTCCTAGGCAAGGGTCTGTTCCTCATGCTGCTTCCTGAGACTCTGATCATCTTCGGACTTGCCGTCTCGTTGATCCTAATGTTCGCCTGGACACCCTTTTTAGTTTAAAAAATGCGTAGCGGGTGAGAGGCAATGGCACTAGACGCAGTGGTTGAGTCAATACTTGCAACTAGCAAGGACAAAGTGACTCAGATAAACTCTGAAGCTGACCGGGATTTTGCAGGAATGCTCAAAGAAGCCAGAGAACGTGCCGCCGAAATCAAGTCTAGGAAAGAGGCAGAGGTAGGACATGCTATAGAGGCCATGGAGAGGAGGGAAATATCCAGCGCCAACTTGGAGGTAAAGAGAGCCGAGTTGAGCGTCCATAAGGACCTCTTGGAGCAAGCTAGGGTTAAACTCAATGAGAAGATCAAAGATCTTCCCAAGAAGGATAACGAAGCAATGCTCAAAAAGCTGCTCGAGCCCTACAATCTCAAGGATATGAAAGTCTATTCCAATAAAGGGGATGAGGCTTTCGTATCCTCTCTCGTCCCTAATTATGGCGGGAACCTGGACATCACGGGCGGTGTAGTAGTCGAGAGCAAGGATGGGTCTTTGCGATACGATCTAACCTACGAGACACTTGCACGTGAGGTTTTCAGCGGCCAGATGAAAGAGGTCTCCAAGATCTTGTTCGGGTGAGGACAATGCCGGTACTACGATTACCAAAATTCGGGAAACCGGTGAAGTACGCTTACATCACGGGCAGGGTCAGAGCGATGAAGACTAAGCTTATTCCTGGTGAAATGTACCAGAGAATGATGGCTATGGATGTATCCGAGATCGCCAGGTATCTAGAGGAGACCCAATATAAGGATGAGATCGACACTTTGTCAAAAGATTACTCTGGAACAGAACTTATCGAGCATGCGACATTCGCTAATCTGGCAAAGATTTACGGAAAATTGCTTGCAGTATCTATTGATGAACCGAGTTTTCTTATTCTGGAGTATTTGAGACGATGGGACATATGGAACATAAAGACTATATTGCGTGGTAAGTTCTACGGAGCCGATGAAACAGAGATTGCAAAGTATCTAGTTCCTGCCGGCGAGTTAAATATGGAGTATTTATCCGAATTGGCAAAGAAGGAGTCAATTCAAGAGGTCATTTCGGCCCTTGAAGGCAGCGATCTTGCCCCAGCGCTAGCTAATTATGATGGAAAGAGTCTTGCACCGATTGAGAACGCCCTTGACAAGCTTTATTACTTCCGTATGGAAAGAGCAGTGGGCGGTACGCTATCTGTGGGTGGCGGCCTTTTGCTAAAGTATGTTCGAAAGGAAATCGACATAAAGAATTTGATAACTCTTTTCAGGATGAATAAGGCAGGTGTTGAGGCCAGTATTATTCAAGAAAACCTCATCCCTGGCGGAAAGCTTTACGAAGATCTTAATCGTCTTGCTGGCCAGCCGTTTGGCGAGTTCCTCCGCAGCCTTGAAGGTTATCCCTTCTGGTCATCGATCTCTGATATTGCAACACCGGACATTGAGGCAATCAGTAGGGTCGAGGCCCGATTGAAGGCGTACCTAATTAGATATGCGTGGGCTCTTTCGAATTATCATCCGTTATCAATCCTGCCCGTGCTCGGGTATATGGTTAGCAAGGAGACTGAGGTTTCGAATATCAGGAAGATAGTCCGAGGAAAGGAGGCTGGACTTCCTGCTGAACTAATAGAGGAGCAAGTGGTGGTGGCTTAATGGAGATTGCATTTGTAGGTGATATTAATGCAGTCCTCGGATTTAACTTGGCGGGCATAAAGAAGGCCTATCCGACCAAGACCGATGAGGAATTGGTTTCTAAGATTAACGATGTTATGGCCGATTCCAATGTGGGCATCCTGGTTTTAAAGCAATCAGATTATAATAGGCTACCCAAACGAATGCAGGGACAGCTGTCTGAATCTACCCGGCCCACAATAATTTCCATAGGAACTGAGCAAAGCACTGAACTGAGAGAGAAGATTAAGAGAGCAATAGGTGTTGATTTATGGAAGTAGTAGGATCTGTTAAGCGAGTTGCAGGGCCGGTTGTTCATGCCACAGGCCTGAAGGCGAACATGTATGATCTGGTCCTGGTAGGCAAAGAAGGGCTGATGAGCGAAGTCATCGGCATTGCTGGAGAAAGACATATTATTCAAGTATACGAGGACACTTCTGGTGTCAAGCCGGGTGAGCCGGTAAAGGAGACTGGAGGGCCCCTAGTTGCACAGCTTGGGCCAGGGATTCTAACTACCATCTATGATGGCATCCAGCGGCCATTACCTCTGCTGGCAGAGAAGTCTGGAGACTTCGTAAGTAGAGGTCTCTTCGTTGATGGCATTGATCATAAGAAGAAGTGGGAGTTCATTCCGGTAGTTAAGAAAGGCGATATAGTCAAGCCTGGGCAGTCCCTGGGGCTGGTCCAAGAACAACTTTTGATCAAGCACAAGATCATGGTCCCACCAAGACACAAAGGTGGAACTGTAAAAGAGATTTATTCTGGAAATTTCACTGTGGACGAGACTGTATGCGAACTAGAAGATGGATCTAAGCTTACTATGCTCCAGAAGTGGCCGATCCGGGTGCCAAGGCCTGTAAACAAGAAGCTTCCGCCTAGCATACCTCTTAGAAGCGGGCAACGGGTCATTGACGGATTCTTCCCCCTTGCAAAGGGTGGAACTGCCGCAATTCCTGGCGGGTTTGGAACTGGGAAGACTGTCATGCAACAGACCCTCTCCAAGTTTGCCGAAGTTGATGTTGTGATCTTCGTTGGTTGTGGTGAACGCGGTAATGAGATGGCAGATTTGCTCCATGAGTTCCCAGAACTTATCGATCCGAAGACGGGCAGGCCTTTGATGGAACGATCCATAGTCTATGCCAATACTTCAAATATGCCTGTCGCTGCAAGGGAAGCGTCTGTTTATACAGGTATTACCACAGCAGAATATTACAGGGACATGGGATATGATACCATGCTGACTGCAGACTCTACATCAAGATGGGCTGAGGCTATGAGAGAGCTCGCTTCGAGACTTGAAGAGATGCCTGGCGAGGAAGGATTCCCAGCTTATCTATCTGCCAGGCTTGCCGACTTTTATGAAAGGTCAGGAAGAGTGCAGACTCTTGGCGGTGAGGAGGGTTCCGTTAGCATCATAGGTGCTGTCAGCCCACCGGGTGGCGACTTTACAGAGCCTGTGACTCAGAACACATTACGCATAACGAAGGTCTTCTGGGGTCTAGATACAAGGCTTACTCAGAGACGTCATTTTCCCTCAATTAACTGGCTAGAGAGCTACTCGCTATACGAACAAGACCTTGAGCCATGGTTCACTGAGAACGTGGATGCAGATTGGGTCAAGAATAAGAGGCGGGCCATGGCCATACTTCAGGAAAATGCCGAGCTGGAAGAGATTGTGATGCTTGTCGGTTCTGATGCACTACCGGAGGAGCAACAGCTGACATTGGAAGTGGCCAGGATGATCATCAATTACTGGCTCGCACAGAGCGCTTTCCATCCAGTGGATAGTACTGCCACGTTTAAGAAACAGTTTGACCTGCTTGCTTCACTCCTTAAGTACAGAGACTATGCTTTCGATGCGTTGGCGAAAGGCGTACCTATAGATACTATCAAGAGCACACCATCCAAAGATGCATTGGCCAAGATCAAATTGGAGGAAGACTATGTGCCGGTGCTGCAGAATGTGCTTGCCCAGATGGATGCCGAGTTCAAGGCCATGAAGTGAGGAGGATTCATAATGACCAAGGAATACAAGACTATTAATGAGATTGCGGGGCCTCTGATCTTCGTAGAGAAGATGGAGCCTGTGGGGTTTGGTGAGTTAGTGGAGATCAGAATGTCGACTGGAGAGATGAAGAGAGGGCAAGTTCTGGATACTTCGGACGAGATAGTGGTAGTCCAGGTATTTGAGGGAACTGGCGGTCTCTCCAGGGCCAGCACTGTGAGATTCACCGGGGACGTCATTAAGATGCCTCTCTCTCCAGGTATAATTGGTAGGGTCCTCTCTGGATCAGGCAGGCCAAGAGACGGCGGGCCGCCAATAGTTCCAGAAATAGAAAGAGAGATAATTGGCGCAGCTATCAACCCTGCCCAAAGGGCAAAGCCTAGAGCTTTTATTCAGACCGGTATCTCCACAATTGATGGAACAAATACTTTGGTTAGGGGCCAGAAGCTACCTATCTTTTCTGGTTCAGGGCTTCCGCACAATGATGTTGCTTTGCAGATCGCTCGGCAAGCCAAGGTATTGGGTGAGGCCGAAGCGTTCGCAGTGGTCTTCTGTGCCATGGGAATAACCAACGAGGAAGCTCAGCATTTCATGGCGGACTTCGAAAGAACGGGCGCCCTAGAGAGAGCTGTTATTTTCCTTAACCTGGCTGATGATCCTGCTGTAGAGAGGTTGCTCACGCCCAAGTTGGGTTTAACAACAGCAGAGTATCTGGCATTTGACCTGGACATGCACGTACTGGTTATTTACACCGATATGACAAACTATTGCGAGTCTTTGAGGCAGATGGGAGCGGCTCGTGAGGAAGTTCCTGGTCGGCGCGGTTATCCGGGATATATGTATACCGATCTCGCAACAAACTACGAGCGTGCAGGGATCATCAAAGGCAAAAAAGGATCAATTACTCAATTCCCCATTCTTACAATGCCTGGTGACGACATAACCCATCCCATTCCAGATCTGTCTGGATACATTACTGAAGGCCAGCTGATTGTATCCCGAGAGCTTCATAGGAAGGGCATCTATCCACCTATTGACATCCGACCATCTCTGTCAAGGCTGATGAATTCCGGAATCGGCAAGGGTCATACTCGTGAGGATCACAGGGCGGTCTCCGATCAGTTGTATGCCTACTACGCTGAAGGTTGCGATCTGAGGGGCCTAGCGGCCATCGTCGGCAAAGAAGCACTGTCAGAGCGCGATAAACTCATCCTGGAGTTTGCTGATCGATTCGAAAGGAGGTTTATCAATCAGGGCAGGGAGGAGGACAGGTCCATCATCGAGACCCTGACCATTGGATGGGATCTACTCTCGATGCTGCCTGAGACGATGTTAACGAGGATTGACGACAAATACATCAAAGTATACCATCCCAAATACGCAAGCGCGGCTAAGGCGGAAGAGAAGACGTGAGACCATGGTCGTAATTAGAGGAACAAAGCCGACCAGAGCGGTTCTGATCGCCCTGCGAAGGAGGATCAAAGTAGCCCAGACCGGCCACGAGCTCCTCAAAATGAAGCGTGACGGTCTCATGGTCGAATTTTTTGAGGTGTTGAATAAGGCCAGGACTGTCCGCAAGGAACTGGTGGATGCTCTGATCAAGGCTGAACAAAGATTGAACATAGCTAAAGCCACGGAAGGCACGGTGACCATTAACAGTGTGGCCTATGCACTGCAGAAAGAGCCCGCTATTGAGCTTTCCTCCAGAAACATTATGGGAGTAGTTGTCCCCAAGATAACGGCGGATTCAGTGCAGAAGAAGATATTCGAGCGTGGCTACGGAATCATAGGTACAAGTTCGGCCATCGATGAGGCGGCCGATGCCTATGAGACTCTTGTAGACAAAGTCGTTATTGCTGCAGAGGTAGAGACCGTACTGATAAGGCTAGTAAAGGATATCGAGAGCACCAAGAGACGTGTCAACGCCTTAGAATTCAAGGTCATACCGGATATCAGGGATACCATCAGGTTTATCAGCTTCGCGCTAGAGGAGATGGACCGGGACAGCATTGTCAGGCTGAAAAAGCTTAAAGGAAAAGCCCAGAAACGTGCTAGAGCAGAGGAGGCTAAAAGGGCTGCTGAGGCTGTCGCCGCCGGAGTGGCTTGAGCCACTCATCAACATTCTTTTTTTCGAAATGCCAAACAAAATAAATAATTGGGTCGATAAGAAATCCGAAGAGTGGTTCGGAACGGCCGAGAAGAAGATGCGGTTGCTGCAGTATGGAGTTTATATTAGCAACATTTATGCATTTTTCGGAGTGATGTTCCTCATTTGGGTACTCTTCCATGAACAGTTAACTGAGATTTGGCTGAATCTAACTAAGTAAGGCTAGCCAATTTGTTTGATAAAGGTTTCAATAGTTCCTTTTCATCTTGTCTATACTCGCAGAATTATTAGCTATCGTTTAGGTTGAAGTAGATTGCTTACATTAGGCAAAAAATTCTTTACCAATTTGGCGAGTCATTCAAATCGCCTAATCCAAATAATTGTACTCGTTGATGCTTAGATCCTGGTAGTCGATATTTGCTTAGTTTATAATATTTTACAAATCTTGACGCTTGAGAGTGTTATTTTGTCGCTAATAGATCTCTTGCTTACCTTATAACTGCTTATTGAACAGCTGAAATAGAGCTATAAATGAGTTAATTAATCGATCAATGTGCATTTGTGCATTAAAATAGCGATTTCGAAAAATCCATTCAGTGAAACATAAAGCAATGATTAGCGAAATCCTGAAGGTTATTATATTTTGGGAGAAATGCCAGGAGGACCGAAATTCACTCATATAAGAAACATTTTAAAATAATCTGCAAATTGTTTTATTCAATCTCGGATGCAGCTTTTACATGTTTCAATTGAGCAATTCGATATCCAGTAACAACTTGCCTTTTCCCGGATAATGTCTTATCGAGCTCATGATCGCTTGTATAGACCAATAGCTGCGTAAGCTCATTAAGTTTGTGAGGTGTGGATACAATAATTAAGTTCTCTGTGCCTATCCGCCGCAATACTGAAGCGCTTATTTGGGGTACTCCCCTCCCTAGAATAAAACCCTGGGCTCCTATTGGACTTACAATAATCTTGAATTTTTCCTCTGCATTCAATAGTTTTAGTAGGTCCCTCTCTGATGCATCTCTCAAGATCAGCTTCCCATTTTTGATAACATCTACGCCAAGCAAGGTCTTCTCTAATCCTAGGACATTGGCAATCTTGCTGGTGGTCGTTCCAGCTCCGAGAATGTATATAGAGCCATCTTGCATGAATTCTTTAGCGAAAAATGCTATCTGATCTTTAAAACTCTCTTCACTATCCGATTGATAGATCCTCTTCCTTTCCTGAACTAAAACTGGCTTGTAAGGAGTCTTGGCCATTGAATATAACCTAGTTTCAAGCTCGCCTTGGCGATATTTTTCTTCATCGACATCCAAGATTTCGGTTTCTCTGGTCTTCAATTCTCCTCTAATATAGCCAATGGCCAAATCAGCTGCTGCTTCGGGACTAATTGCAAAAACGCCAGAATGCATCTTTACACCAGCTGGAATGCCCAATATTGGAATGGAATCTACAACCGAAGCCACGTCACGGGCAGTCCCATCTCCTCCACAGAATACCGCTAGATGGGCGTGATCACGTATGAAAGCTTTACAAGTGGCTCGAGTGTCGTTAGCACTTGATGGCTCGGTGGCATGGTATACTATATTGAATTGCAGTTCGCACTCTTTCAAAACCTTTTCTCCCATCTGCCCGTTTGCTGCGAGGAATAAAAGATGGTCAGCGTGCGGTGCGATACGTTTTAGAAAAACCTTTGCTCTATCAGCAGCTATCGGTTTTGCGCCCATTGCCAATGCTTGATGGGAAAGTCCGTCGGTTCCTTTCAGTCCGACGGTCCCACCCAAACCCGCTATAGGATTTATGAGAAAGCCGATTTTATTGAAATTTTGGCAGTTTAGCAAGGGATTGCTTCACCAAATTTTCGGGATATTCGTAATCCTCTAGCTTGCCATCAAAGAAAGCATCGTAAGCGCTTAGATCAAAGTGGCCATGTCCACTCAGGCATATTAATATGGTCTTGGTCTCTCCGGTCTGTTTACAGACCAACGCTTCATCAATTGCGGGTTTAATTGCATGTGCTGATTCTGGGGCAGGGATTATTCCCTCGCTTCTGGCAAAAATGGTAGCTGCTTTGAAGACTTCATTCTGTTGGAAAGCCATAGCCTCTATTACTTTATCGTGGACCAGGTTACAGAGCAGCGGGGCATCACCATGGTATCGCAGTCCGCCGGCATGTATTCCAGGGGGCACAAAATCATGGCCAAGAGTATACATTTTTAATATAGGTGCCATGCCAGCTGTATCTCCAAAATCGTAGGCATAAAGACCCTTAGTCAAAGTAGGACAAGCAGTGGGTTCGCAGGCTACCATAACAAGATCTTTCTTATCCTTTAATTTATCGGGTATGAATGGAAAACACATCCCTGGAAAGTTGCTACCGCCACCACAACATCCGAACATGATATCTGGATAATCATCAGCCAATTCGAACTGTTTTTTCAACTCAAGGCCTTCCACAGTTTGATGGAGCAATACGTGATTTAAGACAGAACCTAACGAGTAATTTGTGTCATCATGAGTTGCAGCATCCTCTACCGCCTCCGAAATTGCAATTCCTAGACTTCCTGGAGTATCCGGCATTTCTGCTAAGACTTTTCTTCCGAAGTTAGTTGTATCTGAAGGGCTGGAGATGCACTCAGCTCCCCACGTGCGCATCATGCTTCTTCTGTAAGGTTTTTGGTCGTAACTTGATCTCACCATATAGACCTTGCATTTCATATTGAAAAGACAAGTCGCGAAGCTCAAGGCTGAACCCCATTGACCTGCTCCAGTTTCGGTTGCCAATCTTTCAATGCCTTCTTTCATATTATAATAGGCCTGGGGAATGGCAGTGTTAGGTTTATGACTACCAGCAGGACTAACACCTTCATATTTATAATAGATCTTGGCAGGTGTTTTCAGAGAATTTTCTAACCTAGAGGCCCTATAGAGAGGTGTTGGCCTCCAGAGGCGATATATTTCGCGAACCTCCTCTGGAATTTCTATCCACCGCTCAGTATTCATTTCTTGCCGTATGAGTTCCTTCGGGAATATGAGTTGCATGTCTTCGGCTTTTAGGGGCTGGCCGGTGCCCGGATTCAAAGGGGGGTCGAGAGGAGTTATCAAATCAGCTGCAACATTGTACCATTTCTTTGGAATCTCCTCTTCGTCTAACAAAAACTTTATTTTCATTTATTGATTCTCCTAATTTATCTATAATGCTATCTTTTGCGCACTGATGATACATCTCCATCTTTATTAAATCCCTTCGTGTCTAGATCCTATTATTAAATGGGTTTAGAAAGAACATTTATTTATCTTGGCAGAGATGGCGAATTCCATGACTGGCAAGACACTGTCTGAGAAGATATTTTCGAGAGCGGCAAAGAAGGAATCGAGGGCTGGTGAGTTTGTCACGGCGAGAATAGATCGGGCCATGATCCATGATATAACGGGGCCCTTGGCTGTAAAGGGTTTCTATGAAATAGCCGGCAGGAATGCTAAAGTTTGGGATCCTAGCAAAGTAGTTGTTATCTTTGATCATCAGGTACCGGCAGATAGCTTGAAGGCAGCTGAGAACCACCTTATGCTCAGAAAGTTTTCACAAGAACAGGGCATTATTAATTATGATGTATTCTGTGGCGTATGTCATCAAGTCATGCCTGAGAAAGGGCATGTCCTGCCTGGAGAGATCATAGTCGGCACGGATTCGCATACATGTACTTATGGGGCATTCGGTGCGTTTGCCACTGGAATTGGCTCAACGGATATGGCCTCGATATTTGCTACCGGAAGGTTATGGTTTATGATTCCCAAGACGCTGCAACTTGAGATTGAAGGTAGATTGCCCAGTCTTGTCACCTCTAAAGATATAATTCTTCGAATTATAGGTGATATTGGGGCAGATGGAGCGAACTATCTGGCTTGCGAGTTTCGAGGCAAGGTCGTCTCAAGAATGGATATAGCCTCGCGTATGACAATGAGTAATATGGCTATTGAAATGGGTGCTAAAGCGGGAATTGTGGACCCAGATGATATTACCATCAAATATCTGAAGCAGCACGCTTTGGATAAGGATGCAATAGCAAAGAATATTGAAGTTACCGATGAGGCTGCTGAGGTCACCCGCAGATTCTGGACTGTGAGCGACCTCGAGCCCCAGGTATCAATGCCGCATAATGTGGATAACGTGAGGCCAATTAGTGAGATTCCCGAAACTAGGATCAACCAGGTATTTTTGGGCTCCTGTACGAACGGTAGATTCGAAGATCTTGAACTAGCTTGTAATACAATGAAAGGAGAGTCTGTAGCTAAAGGAGTGAGGCTAATCGTAGTACCTGCTAGTCGTGAAGAATACTTGAAAGCTCTACGAGCAGGTCTTATTGAGAAATTCATGGAAGCTGGAGCAATTGTTGAATCCGCTTGTTGTGGACCATGCATGGGCGGAAGCTTCGGCTTATTGGGACCGGGCGAAGTTTGCCTTTCTACATCCAATAGGAACTTTGTTGGTCGCCAAGGGAGCCCTGAAGCCTTAGTCTATCTAGCATCGCCAGCAACTGCCGGAGCTAGCGCCATAACAGGATTTATCACCGATCCTAGAGAGATCTAGATCCTGTTTCATACATTTCCATGAAGGTTGCGCTAAAGCTCGCTTACCTGGGCGACAAATACTACGGATTCCAGCATCAACCTAATCTTATCACGGTGGAATCTGAACTCCGTAAAGCTTTGCATCGAATCGGCGTCATAAACGGCGATTTTTGTTATGCGGGGCGCACGGATAGGGGAGTAAGCGCTTTGGGTCAAGTTATTGACTTCTGGATAGACGATGATAAGGCTCATTTGGCAATACCAAGGTGCATCAATGGTCGTCTTCCTCGTGACATTTGGGCTTGGGCATATGCCATTGTTCCAGTCGGATTCAGTGCCCGCTGGAATGCGTTATGGCGGGAATATCGTTATATCCTGTGGAATAATGGTCTAGATTTGGATCGAATGCGAGAAGCCGCAGAATTTTTGAAAGGTGAGCACGACTTTCGGAACTTCTCATCCTGCAAGAATGATACTATTCGCAATATCCTAAAATTGGAGATATCCACGAATAATGGGCTAATTGTTTTTGATATTAGAGCAGATGGGTTTTTGTGGAGTATGGTTCGCAAGATAGTATGCGCTTTGGAGTTGGTTGGTTCTGTGGATCGGGATCCAAATTGGATTCATGACTTGCTTGATCCAACATTGAACAAAGGTTCTCCAACGGCTCTTGCAGAGGGTCTTATACTAATGGATGTAGGTTACGATGCTCTCGAGTGGATAATGGACGATTACTCCCGAAAACGAGCAATAAATAATCTAGATGCAATAGTAAAAAGGCGTATGTCGTCAGCCAATGTGGCGGAGTCGCTGCGAATGGCAATGAAAAAATAGCTACATTATATTATATTAAATTCAAGAAGAAAAATTATTCAGATTTCGATCTTCACAGCCATCTCGTTGAGGCGCTAATAAACACATTTTATGTAGCATATTTCGCATTTGGAGTTGTTTGTGCAAATATTTGCATCTCACCAACTGACGTATCAATTCTAATTAAACTCTCAATTTATTTTTTTTTTAAAAAATTATAAAATTATCTCTATATCTAATTCCTCTGCTAGCTCTTTATATCTGTTCCTAATAGTAACCTCAGTTACTCCTGCAACATCCGCTACTTCACGTTGCGTTCTCCGGTCATTGCAAAGGATAGAAGCAATATAGATGGCTGCGGCTGCCACTCCAGTAGGACCTCGCCCGCTAGTAAGCTCTTTTTCGGCAGCCTGGCGAAGAATCTCGATGCCTTTGGCCTGCACATCACCCTTAAGACTGAGGCCAGAGCAGAATCTGGGAATGTAATCGATGGGACTGGTCGGCATTAGTTTGAGAGATAGTTCTCTAGATACAAACCTATAGGTTCGTCCGATCTCTTTTCGTGATACTCTAGAAACTTCAGCTATTTCATCAAGGGTACGCGGGACATTGCATTGCCGACAGGCTGCATAAAGTGCCGCTGCTGCTACACCTTCTATGCTTCGGCCTCGAATTAGATTTTTATCTACTGCCTTGCGATAAACCACAGCAGCAGTCTCTCGCACATTTCTAGATAGACCCAATGCCGATGCCATTCTATCCAATTCTGAAAGTGCGAAGGCTAGATTTCGTTCAGTTGCATTGCTTACACGAATCCGCCTCTGCCACTTTCTAAGCCTATAAAGCTGAGCTCTATTCTTGGAGGATATAGTCTTTCCATAGGAGTCCCGGTTCCTCCAATCGATCATTGTGGAGAGTCCTTTATCGTGGATCGTGTAGGTCATGGGAGCACCTACTCTTGATCTCTTCATTCGCTGATCATGGTCAAAGGCCCTCCATTCAGGCCCCTGGTCAATGAAGTTCTCGTCGATGACCAAACCGCATTCAGCGCAAACTAGCTCTGCTCGTTCATAATCTCTAACGAGAGTATGGCTTTCGCATTCAGGACATTCGACAGTGAATTTTTCGAACTCATCCACCTTTTCCTTTTCGCGTTTAAGCCGAATCTTCTCCTTTATCTTCTCCTGCTCGGTCCTCTCTATCTCGCGAATCCTCTCTATTTCTTCCACTTATTATCTCTCCTCGACGTATCCTCGATGTAGAGATTTTTTCCGATGAAAATCGTGGCATCTATGCCTTTTTTCGGCTTAACAATGATGTATGGGTGCTTTAATGGTCCAAAAATATCAAAAACCTGGCCAACCCCTTTTCTATTTTGGTCGATAACTATAACATTATTTCTTGGAGAAACCCAACATTCACTTTTTTCCACAGGCTCGCCACGTACAATTATCCTATTCTGAACAACATGAAGTGCGTTACCCAGCCTTTTCAATTGATTCAACCCTTTAAGTGGGGAGTAACTTATATTTAAACTTTACGAAATCATTATATGTAATATCTCTTCAAGGGAAACCTAAAAGTCCAGGCGCATTTACTTTATCGGTATGTTTGAAGAGCTGCCATCAGTTCCCAAGTCGCAGGAGCTTCTCGATAAAGCCTTTCGACGTGCCTCTCGATACGCCAAAAATGATAGATCCTCTGTCATGGTAGCCGGGAATATTCTCTCAGATAACTTGGCAAATCTGATTAGGAAGTTCCCATCCTTAGAAAACCTTCCCCCCTTCTATAGAGATATTGTGGACATAATTGTAGGCATTGATATCCTGCGTATCAAACTTTCTAGGCTAAATTGGGCATCAAGGCAAATAAGAGAGATCACTCGGGTTTCCCTAAATGATATGAAGCGTCAGGGCGAAAATTCCATTTACAAGAGAGCTGCCTTCGGTCGAATGTCCTCAGTTATCGGATCGATTAAAAAGGACTTGGAATTTTTGAATGAAGCCCGCGAAAAATTGCGGTGGATTCCTGCTATCGATCCTGAACTGCCCACAATCTTAATTGCGGGTTATCCTAATGTTGGCAAGTCGAGTTTCATCCTGCAAGTGACTGATGCAAAACCAGAGGTTGCAACCTATCCTTTCACAACAAAAAGTATTCAAGTTGGCCATTTCATCCAAAATCACCAAAAATATCAAGTAGTAGATACTCCTGGTCTACTCGATAGACCTTTTGAGGACAGAAATGAGATAGAGCGCCAAGCTATTGCGGCTCTTCAACATTTAAAAGGTGTGGTACTTTTCATTATAGATCCCAGCGGGCATTCGGGTTTCCCACTGGAGCCACAGCTACGACTAGTTGAGTGCATTGATAATTTTATTGAGCTTCCCGTCTTAGTTGTGTCAAATAAATCGGATTTGGCAACTTACCGAAATGGCATCAGCATGTCCACTTTGACTGGAGAAGGTGTCTATGAGGTTCTGGGGCAACTAACGGCTCTTCTTTGATCTAGGCGGACTGTTTGATCATATATCTTACAAGCTCTGGAGAAAGCCTTGTCTCTTTCGAAATAGTGCTGGCAATTTCTATTGTCTCGGCACCATTTTCCTGAAGCTGCTTGATCCTATTCAAGACTCCTTCGTTTACCATGTAATATTCGTTTATATCCTTTCGATGACCCCAGACGTCTCCTTCGATAAGCTCTACACCCTGCATATCTAGGAACATTTCACTCGCTCTTGATAGAGTTTTGCGATAAGAGGCTGGAACCTGAATTGCCCTGAGCCTTGGACAATTCTGAAATAACCTAAAAATGTCGGTGTTGGAAGCCCTAAATGCTAAATGAACCATTTGTTCATTTTTGCTAACCTCACCAATCTCACTTTTTGAACTTACAACTCTAAGTTTCAATTTCGGTCACCACTCTTTTAAGTCTCACTGACTACAAATTTTGGTTATTAGCTTTCTAGCTTATATGTTCTGTGGTGTTCAGGCAATATTGCTATAATCGAGCAATAATATCAAAAACTTGTATAAGACATAAAATTTGTCTTTTAATAAATATTTTATCTTTAATCCATTTAGCTTTGATCCTTTTTAGATTTGTTCGTTAATTAATTTTTTGAATTTGCTGCTTCAATCTTTGTACTAAAAATTCTCACTTGCCATTTCCTAAGCTTCTAGACTTCGAACACATGAGTTCTATCATATTTAATTAATATTACACATATTATCTTTTAATTAAAAAATATATTTAGCCGCATTATATTTATTAGACTTTTGTTTCGCGATCTGTATCTTTATCACATAAAGTTCCTCGAAAAAATATCTTGCTCTAGCCATCTCGCTGATTTCTAAGCCTTCAACTATAGCTTTTTCTTTCACTTCGGCCATGCCGCTTAGGCTCGAAATCAACAGCAACGATCTGCCTTTTGGAGAAAGATTTTCATTGATCTGCTCTAGGAACCGGAAGATGGTCTCTCTCCCGTTCTCTCCACCATCAAGAGCCTGGTTTATCCATTTTCTGGACTTTTCTTCTGGTGCAGTAGGTAAATAGGGGGGATTGAAGATTATTAAGTCAAATTTAGCTTTAAATCCTCTCAAAAGGTCAGCCATTACAGTAGGGATGTTGTAATGTTTCGCAATTCTCAATGCAGAGGGATTGATGTCGGTGGCTATGATGCATTTTACTTTATCGGCAATCTCTCGTGAAATGAGCGCTCTCCCACATCCAATTTCGATTGCTTTATCACAGGATTTTGCCTCTTTAAGTGTAACCTTAAGCAATAGGAATGTGTCTTCAGCAGGTTTATAGACTTCTTCTTCTGATTTCGATTCTTGTTCCATTATTTCTAGTTATTATTGAGCTGATTCTGAGTTAATCTTTCTCGATACAGATCCTCAACAAATGAGCATATATCACCTAGGATTAACGGATCATTTAACCAAATCCCTGCTTCATAATTATCCTCCATACCTCCCTTTGTCAGATTGGCCGAGGTAATTATGGCCTCTTTCCTATCTACAATGTAAAGCTTGGCATGAAGTTGCTTTACTAGCACTGTTTCTCCCCCCAAATCACTTATTTCTCTCCTTAAATCGTCACCTATACCTGTGGAGAAATCTGATTCACACCCCCTCATGAAAACCTTCAATGTGCCTCCGCTTCTAATGAATTTATTCAGTATACCTTTTAGCCCATCCCATGTTTGCCTTTTTATCCAAGGAGAGACTATGAGAATTTCATATTCAGCTTTTTTCAACAATTGATTCAATTTCTTCTCAATTCCTAGTAATCTTGTTGGATTGAATGTCGTCAGGAAGATAAAATTGGATTCTGTGCGAGATGCTTCTATAAAATTCTCCAATTGTTCTAACCTCTTGAGAGAAAAGTAATCTTGGGCGGTTTTAATCGACTTTAGCTCTTCTTCAAGCGCTTCAGATCTCCTCTTATATTTTAACAGTATGGTGGAATTTCGCTCTAACCTGTCAATTTCCTTTTTATGATCATGCAGATCTGCTCGTAGATTTAAAATAATTGTGTTAAGATTGATATTTTCTTTTTGCAGCCGTTTATACCGATCATCTTTCAACTGAATAAATGTCATCCCTATTATGACCAGCGATAAAAAGGCTAATCCAGCAAGATAATCGCTCATCAATAAACGATTTGATAACAAATATATATAGATAACGTAATGAATATGCTATTATATATAGTATCATTATTGAATCCCAGAAAAATAAAGTAATGTATGGGGGATTGAGCTATCTAGAACATACCTGGCATGCCCATACCGCCCATGCCACCCATGCCCATGCCGGGCATACCGCCCATCCTGCCACCACCAATTCCTTCATCTTCTTTCTTCTTTGTGGAAGCCAGGACATCATCCACTTTGAGGATAAGTGTTGCCGCATCTGCAGCTGATAATATAGCCTGCAACTTTACACGTATGGGTTCCACAACACCCAATTTGTACATGTCCTCAATATGGCCTGAGTAGGCGTTCAAACCTGCATTCTTTTCTTTCTCATGTGCGCTTTTCAGCTCGACAAGTTTGTCTATTGGATTAAAGCCTGCATTTTCTGCAAGCGTCTTTGGTATGATTTCGATCGCCTCGGCATATTTAAAGACCGCTAACTGTTCCCGTCCTTTGAGCTTAGAAGCAAACTCACGGAGCCTAATAGATATCTCAATTTCTGTTGCCCCTCCTCCAGGAACAATCTTGCCATCTTCAACTACATCGGTCACTGCATGCATAGCATCGTCAAGACTTCTCTCCAAATCGTCTAGGACCTGTTGGGTGCCGCCTCTTAGCAACAAAGTCACCGCTGGGTTCTTAGTTCCAGTGACGAAGGTCAAAACTCCTTTACCAATTCTTTTTTCTTCCACAACATCGGCTGTACCCAGATCGGTGGGTGTAAGTTCATCTAAGCTAGTTATGATTTCTGCTCCGGTGGCTTTAGCGAGCTTCTCCAAGTCGCTTTTGATAACCCGGCGAAGGGCAAGAATACCTGCATCTGCTAAATAATGCTGAGCAAGGTCGTCAATACCCTTTTGGCAGAAGACAACGTTAGCCCCACTGGCAATGACCTTATCGGCTACGGCTTTTATGGTTTGTTTCTCGTGCTCCATGAAAAGTTCGATTTGATCGGAACTGGTAATTTTATATTCAGCCTTCGTTTCTGTATCCTTTGCCTCGATGGGTGCGCTTAGTAGAGCGATCTTGGCTTTCTCAATCCTGCGAGGCATATTGCTGTGCACTATCTCCTTATCAATAACTATTCCCTGGATCATCTCGGAGTCCTGAACGCTTTCGCCGACTTTCTTCTCAACATTGGCCTTATCTAAATCCACGACTTTTTTGCCATTAAATATCTCCATTGCATTGAGTACAAGATCTACTGCATATGCTGCGATCCTGCTGTCAGGAGATTCGGCCATCTTTCCGGTTATAGCGGTTCTGGATACCATCTCAAGGATGTTCCTGTTTTTCTCCGAGGCATCCATAGAAATAGACTTGAGAATTTCGATGGCCTTTTCTGATGCAATCCTGTAACCGTTGACTATGACTGTAGGGTGAACATTCTGAGAAATCAAGTCCTCGGCTTTCTTTAGCAGCTCCCCCGTTAATATCGCAACTGTAGTTGTACCATCTCCAGCTTCCTTATCTTGAGTTTTGGCAGCTTCGATAAGCATCTTAGCCGCAGGATGTTGAACATCCATTTCCTTCAATATGGTTGCACCATCGTTACTTATCGTTACTTCGCCAATGGAGTCCACGAGTAGCTTATCCATGCCTTTCGGGCCCAATGTGCTTCGAACAGCATTGGCTACAGCACGAGCGGCCATGATATTGTTGGAAATGGCCTCCCTTCCTGTATCCCTTCGCGTATCCTTCAAAATGATTATCGGCATACCGCCTAATCCTGCCATAAGCTTGATCCTCCTCTGAATTCTCAGGTTCACAGTATTTGGTCTTCTATAAAAGGTTTCCGCTGACCATAATATGCATTGCCTTTCCAAAAATTTGAGCAAACGATGTTTTATCTATTGAAATCAAATGCATTATGGATGGACGATAATGTAACAGCGAGGTTTTGGGAGATAGATTTTTTGCGTGGACTTGCTGTTTTCATGATGGTATCATTTCATGTGATATTCGATCTTGACTATTTTGGAATTCACAGCTTTAATTTAGACACTGGTTTTTGGTTCTATTTTTCAAGGTTGACTGCATCAATTTTTATTTTATTGGTTGGAATATCTCTGGTTCTTAGCTATTTTAAGGCTTGTAAACTTGGTACTGATAAGGGATTTGTGTTCAAACTTCTTGCAAGAGGATCAAAGATTTTCTTCCTCGGGCTGATCATAACTCTAATTACTTATCTTTTCATTGGAAATGGCTTTATTGTCTTCGGCGCATTGCATTTCATTGGGATATCTATTATCATTTCTTACCTTTTTTTACGTTTTTATATTTTTAATCTAATATTAGGTTTAGTTATAGTTTCAATAGGATTAAACATGCAGGAACATGCATTTGATTTTCCCTGGTTATTCTGGTCGGGATTATCATTTAATCGCTTCTACACTCTGGATTTCTTTCCACTTTTTCCATGGTTCGGTGTAGTGCTAATTGGCATTTTTCTAGGTACTTATTTTTATGATAGCTATGAAAGAAGGTTTAGGGTGCCTGAATTGTCAGGCCTATTGCCGATTAGGTCATTGCAGATTTTGGGAAAAAACTCTCTATTGATATACCTAGTCCATCAGCCCATTATTATTGCTGTTATCTACCCGATTGGCAATTGGGGAAATCTATGTTAAGGACGATATTGAATTAAGATTTCTATCCATGCTGAAGCGAGTTGAGAGAACTCATCGAATAACCATTAATTAATTTTCTGGACAATAAATATTTATAATAATTATGTTTTGTAGCTCTTTCCTGTCCGTTCTAAGTGCTTAATAGACGCTAAAATGCAATATAGGAAATTCATTCTTTTCATCTTAATATGGAGAGATTAAGTCAGTATGGCAAAGCCTGATGACACAGAGCTGGTTGACATTCTTAGATATTTCGGATTTTGTTTGTTCAAGGAACGTTAGTAGTCTAGAGCTATTCTCTAGCTTTCCAGAAGTATTTTGATTGGACAATTTTGAAGATTCTATCTTATCCATTCGTAGCCCTGGCATTGGTCTATATATGCTACACATCTCGGGGTAAGTTTGTACCGTCCAATCATCTCGCACCAATAGCATTGCGCGCTCTAAAAGCGCCAGATGCTCATTAAGCTCATGCTCTTGCAGCTCAAGCTCATTCCGAAGCTCTTCCTTTATCTTAAGATCTAAATCTATTAGCTCCAAAATCTTTATCCTTATTCCGTCCTTAAGGGCGATCTTCTCAAGATCGCTGATTTGGCTGGCTCGGACCACAATGTCTCCATAAACCTATCCTCGAATGCAAATTTGGACAATTATTATTTTTCCATGATTCGTTTATCAACTTTTTCCGTCTTTTCTAGTCTTGATTCTTTTCTGGTCTTGATATTCCAGATTGGCTCCATTATAATAAGCTTGAAGCATGATGATTACTCTGAGTTAATCTTGATATTTCAGGGAATAGCCCCCTTAGTCATAACGCTAAGCGATTTCAATGTGTAATCGCATGTATTATTCGTTGAATTCCTCAGATTTCCTGATAATCCAAAGTTTTGCCCCAACCTCTCAAGAAAATTTATTATTTTTTTTAGTATCAACTCTCGAATATAGATTGCCTAGGAAATAAATATGAGGATGAATTTATCTTTTCATAAATTATTTTTTTGCCGAGGTTTATATATATCTCCAATTGGTATTACAATTCTTGGTGAATTAATGGGATTGGTTTTCAAAGAAGTTTACGATATTACTATTCTTATTAGCGAAAATATGCCTATTTATCCTGGTGATATGCCTTTTTCAAGGCAGAAGATCTCCAAGATCGTGACTGGGCAGCCTTATAATCTTTCTGCATTTAGATTCGGGGCTCACATCGGGACCCATCTGGATGCACCTACTCACTTCTTTGATTATGGCAAATCTTTGGACCAATATCCAGCTGAACGATTCTTTTTACAAACTAGTGTTGTATCAGTCCTAGAATCTGAACGCATAGAGCCTCAAGATTTAAGTGAACTCAATATAAGGAGAGGTGAGGCAGTACTATTCAGAACAGAGAATTCTCGTCGCAGTCTTCTCAGGCGAGATTTGTTTTTGGATGACTTCGTTTATATGTCAAACGAAGCTGCAGAGTTATGTGTGCAGATAGGAGTCAGTTTAGTAGGAATCGACTACTTGTCTATTGAGAAATATGGCGAAAAGTCTGCGCCTGTTCATTCAACTCTATTAGCCAATGACGTATTGATCTTAGAGGGCATTGATTTGATTGATGTTCCTGATGGCAGATTTACTCTCATCTGTCTTCCGCTAAAAATTGAGGATTCAGAGGGAGCTCCTGCACGGGCTATTCTTGTAAGGTAAATTATAGATTCGTTAGATTATGTCCTTAAAGCGTTGCGAATCCATATCTCTCTACTTCAAAGCCATTCCAGTAATCACAATTATGAAGTTTTATCAATAAATTACTATTACTTGCTCAATTGACAAAGACTCAAAATATTTGTTTTGAGATATTATATGAAATTTTATAATAAGGCCATATTTTAAAAACCTTGATAACTTTGAGATAATTAATTCTGATAATTGCTATGTTTTCCGCTTAATACGAAATAGGCTAATAATGCCTCAAGCTGAATCCTTTCGTTCGCTCCCTCAGTAAGGCGGAAGTCTATTTCTCCAATTCTGTCGATGAGCCTGACTTTATCCTTATCAGGGATGTCCATTTCCAGCATGGCCTTGTGGATCTGGATAACTACATCCTCGCCTGATAGACCCTTTGACAATAATAGATTGTCTAGCATCGATCTGGCTGAAATAAAATCTCCTTTCAAAGCAACGTTAATAAATTCTCGCATTTCTTCGGGCTTAGCCGTAGAAGTAATCTGGTAAATCGTCTCCTCAGTAACCATATCGCTCAAGAGAGCTGCCGCCTGAATGGCGTTTATAGCGCGCCTCATATCTCCATTGGCTACATATATAATTGCCTCCATGCCTTCATTAGATACTTTCAAACTTTCTTGATCCGCAATGTATTTGATCCTCTTTGCGATCGACTCGCTATCGAGCGGCTTGAACCTATATACTGCACATCTGGATTGTATTGGCTCAATGATTTTAGAGGAGTAGTTGCAGGAAAGGATAAACCTTGTTGTAGCACTATAACGTTCCATAGTACGTCTCAAAGCACTTTGAGCATCGTTAGTCAGGGCATCGGCCTCATCGAGGAAAATGACTTTAAAATCTGCCTCGCCAAGAGGTGCCATTCGGGCAAACTCTTTGACTTTATGTCTAATAACGTCTATACCTCGCTCATCTGAGGCATTTAGTTCAATAAAGTTGTTTCTCCAATCTTCGCAAAATATCTCCCTCACAATAGATATGGCAGCAGCTGTCTTTCCAACACCAGGCGGGCCAGAGAAAAGCAAATGTGGCAAATTTCTTGTCTTCACGTAAGACTTCAAACGTTTAATTATCTCGTTTTGCCCTACGACATCGTCCAATAGTATTGGACGATATTTCTCTATCCAGATCTCTTCTTTAATCTATAACTCCTCGCTGATCGGTTTCTAATTTAAAATATATCAAGATTACTTTGGAGAGTTCTATCTAAACTAAATGTCACAAAGCCTAAATATGGCCTTGATGCATGGTGGCAATCGGTTTTCGGAGGACTTGGCGTGATCTCTGCGGTTTCAGGACAGTACAATGCGCATGATATAGAAGATCAGATCAGAGAATTTTGGGAAAAGTCCGGGGCCTACCGGAAGGTCAGAGCCCTAAGAAAAGGTGGAAAGCGGTTCTTTTTTGTTGACGGACCACCTTACACAACCGGGCGTATACACCTGGGAACAGCTTGGAACAAAGTAATCAAAGATAGTGTTCTCCGATACAAATCTATGAATGGCTTTGAGGTTAAAGACAGGGCCGGCTGGGATATGCATGGGCTGCCCATTGAGGTCAAAGTAGAGGAGTCTTTCGGTTTTAAGAGCAAGAAAGACATCGAGTCCTATGGAGTGGACAAATTTATTCAGAGATGTAAGGAGTTTGCATTGAGGCAGATGGATGATATGACGCTTCAATTCAAGAGTCTAGGTGCTTGGCTTGATTGGGAAGACCCTTATATGACCTTGAAGAATGAGTACATTGAGGCTGCTTGGTGGACTCTTAAAAAAGCGCACGAGCACAATTTGTTGGAACGAGGTCTGCGTGTCATTAATTGGTGTCCTCGTTGCCAAACAGCACTTGCTGACGCTGAGGTGGAATACTGGGATGAGATGGATTATTCCATCTACGTTAAATTTCCCATTCAAGGTGAGGACTGTACATATATAGTAATTTGGACAACAACACCTTGGACTATTCCGGCTAATGTGGCCATAGCAGTTCATCCTAAATTCGAATACTCTAAGGTTCGAGCTTATAAAGAAGGCCAAGTCGACGTTTTAATAATAGCTTCAGAACTTGTCGAATCTGTGCTTAAAGAAGGGCGATATAAAGATTATGAACTTTTGGAAAGGCTAACTGCTGAGGAAATGAAAGATCTGAAGTATGATAGCCCATTGATTGATATTGTTCCACACCAAGAGCAAATTATTCATAAAGTTTACACAGCAGAATTTGTAACAGCTGAACGAACAGGTTGTGTTCATATAGCCCCAGGTCACGGGATTGAGGACTTTGAACTGGGGCTGGAAAACGACCTAGAGGTATTTTGTCCGGTTGGCGAGGATGGATGCTATACTGAAGATGTAGGTCCCAAATATAAGGGTAAATTTGTCAAGGAAGCAGATAACGAAATAATCTTGGACTTAGTTAGCAATGGCTTATTATTGGCCCAAGGAAAACTTGAACACAGATATGGTCATTGCTGGCGCTGCAAGACTCCAATAATTTTCATTGCGACAAGGCAATGGTTCCTCAAGATTTCCGATCTTCGGGGCAAGATGCTTGACGAAATTGGCAATATAATTTGGCACCCTGACTGGGCAGGTTCAGCCAGATTTGCTGATTGGATAAGCAACGCTCGTGACTGGTGCATATCTAGGCAGAGGTATTGGGGAATACCTTTGCCAATATGGAGCTGCCAGAAGTGTGGTCATATAGATGTTGTGGGCACAGCCGATGAGCTTGAGCAACGCAGTGGCCAAAAGCTCTTGGATTTGCACCGTCCTGAGGTGGATGATGTTGTTCTCGAATGTCTATGTGGGGGAAAAATGGAGCGATCGAAGGACGTCTTCGATGTTTGGTTTGATAGCGCTGTTGCTTCGTGGGCAACTTTGCGTTTTCCGCGTGAGCAAAATGAGTTCAACGAGTGGTGGCCAGCGGACTTTATCACTGAAGGCCATGACCAGACAAGAGGATGGTTCTACTCGCAGCTGGGCGCAAGCATGGTTTCGTTTGGCCAAGCTCCCTATAAGAGCGTGCTTATGCATGGTTTCACTTTGGACGAACAAGGAAGAAAGATGTCTAAAAGCATAGGTAATGTGGTCCAACCGGAGCAAGTGTTGAACAAATACGGTGCTGACATTTTGCGATTCTACGTTTTGAGTGCTAATGCTCCCTGGGATGATTTACATTTTTCCTGGGAAGCTGTAGAGAATGTAGGCCGGATGCTCAATATTTTTTGGAATGCATATCGTTTTGCTCTTCCTTACATGATCTTAGATAGGTTCGATCCTTCAAAGGGCGATCTTTCTGGCTTGAGAACAGCATTGCGGATGGAGGACCTCTGGATAATTTCTCGAATTAACACTCTTGCGCAAGAAGTTACTCTGAATATGGAAAGATATGAATTGCACCGGGTAGCTCGGGCAATCTCTGAGTTCATTTTGGAAGACCTATCCAGGTGGTATATCCAACTCATTAGGCCTCGCACGTGGATCGAACAAGATGATCCTGATAAGCTGGCTGCCTATTGCACGATTTATGAGGTATTAACAATATTGTGCAAGTTAATAGCTCCTTTCACTCCTTTCCTGGCTGAGTCCATTTATCAGAACCTAGTCCGAGGTCTAAGCTCTGCAGAACCCGAGTCAGTGCATATGTGTGACTGGCCTGTGGCAAAGAAAGAGCTGATAGATGAGAAGCTAGAAATTAGCATGTCCTTAGTGAGAGAGCTTGGTGAGGCAGCATCGAATGCTCGTCAGAAGGTCGGCCGGAAGCTAAGATGGCCTGTATCCGAGATAATAATATCACCATCTAATGAACCAGTTGACTTATGCGGATTGGAGTCTGTATTAAGGGGTCAGACCAATTCGAAGAAGATAACGATTTTATCTCCGGGTCAGACGCCTAAAATGAATCTAGAACTTTTGCCTGTGCAGAGGCAGATTGGTCCAATTTACAAAGGCGCAGCGATGAATGTAATTCAAGCAATTAAGTCAGCTGATCCCTTTGAAGTCAAGGGACATCTTGAAAGAGGCGAAGCAGTCGTGAGTTGGGAGGGAATCAGTTATTCTATCAATAAAGATATGGTCCAATTCAAGGAAACCCCGCCAGGAAACCTTTCGGCTGCACCTTACACTCGCGGTATTTTATATGTTGACGTGACACTCACGACCGAGCTTGAAGCTGAAGGTTTCGCTCGCGAAGTAATTCGCAGGATTCAAGATATGCGGAAAGAGCTGGATTTGCGGGTCGAAGACCAGATCAACGTATTTATCGAATTAAACGACGAGAGGATACTTAGACTGATTGAAGCGAAAAGGGATTACATAGCAGGTGAAGTCAGAGCCATAAACCTGGAGCTGGCTAAGAAAATGCAAATCAGAGGCAAGCTGGTCAAAGAATGGGCAATCGAGGATTTAAAGTTTAAGATAGGGTTGAATAGGATTTAGTCAATGGAGTCTTATGGGATGAACAAACAGTCAAATGGTGTGGAAACACTGATTATCGTAAAAATTAAGGGAGTCTATATAGCCGAGCCACAAGGCAACTCCCCTGCACCCGTTGTACTACTGGAAGACGAGACAGGCAGAATTGTGCCAATCTTTGTAGGTTTGTCCGAGGCTATTTCCATTCATCACGCTCTTTCAGGTAGTCTGGCTCCCAGGCCCATGACACATGACCTTTTTGTTTCAGTTCTTGAGAGTCTTAACGCCAATATAATCCGAGTTCTTATCGATGACCTAGAGGGCGGGATTTACTATGCTAGGCTTACCATCAAGAGCGATTCTCATGAACATGAAATTGATGCAAGACCTAGCGATTGTCTTGCTTTGGCTATTAGAGTTAAAGCGCCAGTTGAAATTCGAGAGAAAGTAGTGACGCAATCTGCAATTAGCAGAAACGAGGTCGATAATCTTACAAGCATAGACAATTTCCTTCAATGATCTGATATTAAAAAAATATATTATAAAATAATATATCGAAATAAAAGAGAAGGGAGAAGTTCAATTCTACTTGACATCGATTTTGTATTGGCCTCTTTTCTTTGGCTGGGTCTCTTCTTCTGGTTCCAGCATGCATTTGAATACATTCTTGCCCTGGATGTCAATAAGCCATCTGGTGTGTAACCAATGGAATGGAACGTCTACATTCGAGCGCACGAAACAGGTTGCGTCTTTGTTTCTTGCAAGTGATTGAACAAGATCCAGAACCCCTCTCACTACGCCCATGTCACATTGAGGTTGCGATTTAATTAGGTATGCTTATAATCTTTGTTCTGGTGGGAACTGGTAATATTTACTGAACTCAAACTGTTCTTCTCCTTAATTTTTAATACTTTACACTTTGGTCTATTAGGATCATTAGCTATCTCAAATTCTCTCTA
>JALHSR010000286.1 GCA_022865315.1 Methanotrichaceae archaeon
AAATTCTCTAATCATCACTTCTGGAGGCATGGTTCAGCACGCTTTGCAACGCATCAAAAGCTATGCAAAAGAGAACAGTTTGGAGCTTGAAGCCTTATCTCTTTCAGAAAAATAAAAATATTTTTAATAGAACTAGTTTAAGATAAGCAATGAGCGGGTAGGGGAGTGGGGGTTAGTAAAAAATATGAGTGTACCCGCTCGATATCCCAAACTTTACGATCGTATAAATACTTTCCTGCTAATAATTTAAAACTGTTTTTGCTGATAAGATCTTTTAATGGCGATCTTAGCTGCATAGGCTCCAGCCACGAAACCAGCATCTATATTAACGACTGCAAGAACGGAGCAAGATTGAAGCATAGAATGTAATGCCGCTAAACCACTTCCACCAACACCGTAACCAGTGGATACTGGCAGGCCAATAACCGGAACATCAACTAAACCAGCAACTATTGCAGGCAATGTACCCTCACGACCGGCTGCTACAACAATAGCATCGACATCTGATATCTTCTCGAGGCTGGGGAAAAGCCGGTGGATTCCAGCCACGCCAACATCATACTCTGAAATGACTTCACATCCCATTTCCTCCGCCACTATCTTCGCTTCTTCAGATACGGGTATATCTGCTGTGCCTGCCGCTAAGATGCCTACTTTACCCATACTCGATTTTTTCGAGCCAATACGGAGAACAAGTGTCCTTGCTATTGAATTTTTATCGCAAATTGTTCCTTCTGGAAGGTCAATTTTTTCAAAAGCCACGAACTGCTCATCAGAAATCCTGGTGACAATTACACTACCTGTCTCTTCCAGATGTGCTAAAGCAATTTTGACGAGGTCTTCCTTGTTCTTACCTTCAGCGAGAATTGCCTCAGGTATCCCTATCCTATCTGCTCGATGGGTATCAAGTTTTGCTATTTCCCCCACTGCTCGGCAACTTAGAAGCTTGATACTGGATAGAGCGTCTTCTAGAGAAATCTTCCCTTGTGCAAAGTTTTCTAAAATGTCTTTCAAACTCTCTCGCACATTATGATGTTAAATATGTAGCATAAAGGGTTTATCCCAAAGGATCGGGTGATCCATCAAATGAAAGTAAATGCTGATCTTCATATCCACTCAATGTACTCGAAAGCAGTTTCAAGAGATATGAATTTACAACAGATAGCCCGCGAAGCTTCCAGGAAAGGAATTAATATTGTGGGAACTGGAGATTGTTTATTTCCAAAATGGTTTGATGAAATTAAAAAATATCCCAATAATGAAGGAGTCTTTAGAGTAGGGCAGACATATTTTGTCCTAAATGTGGAGGTCGAAGATTCTCAAAGGGTTCATCATCTTATTCTGGTTCCAGAGATATCCAAAGTGGAAGAACTTAGGGAAGCATTGGGTTCCAAATCAAACACCGTAAACACCGATGGAAGGCCAAAGCTAATTATGAGTGGATCAGAGATAGCTGATGTAGCCATAGAAGCAGATTGCCTCTTAGGGCCAAGTCACTCTTTTACGCCTTGGACAGGGATTTATGCTCATTATGATTCGCTTGACGAGTGCTATCAAGAGAAGGTCAATGATATTAAATTCATAGAGCTGGGTTTAAGTGCTGATACTGATTATGCAGATAGGATTGCGGAGCTAAGCAATAAGACCTTTCTATCAAATTCAGATGCGCATTCGCCCAGTTCTAATAAACTTGCCCGAGAGTTCAATCAAATCGAGATAGGCGATATCAGTTTTCAAGAAATTAAGATGGCAATTTGCCGCAATGGAGGAAGGCGAATAACCTTAAATGTTGGATTTCATCCAGAAGAAGGGAAATACAATCGGACAGCCTGCAGCAGATGTTATAAACAATATACGCCTAATCAGATGAATGAATTCCTAGGAAGATGCCCTTTATGCAACGGACTCATCAAACTTGGCGTGAGGGACCGAGTGGATAGGCTTGCGGATTACCCAATGCCAGTTCATCCTGATCACAGACCTCCGTACTTGCATCTTATACCATTGGCGGAGATAATCTCTATTGCGTTAGGTGTCAAAAGTCCATATGCATCCAGCGTACAAAAGTCTTGGAGCGAGCTAGTGCAGGGAAGGACAGAGATTGAAATTTTGCTTAAAACCGATCTTTCAAAGTTGGATGCAGAGCCCAAAGTGCTCGAAGCCATAGAAGCCTTCAGGCTGGGAAGAATTGTAGTTATTCCAGGTGGGGGAGGAAAATATGGGGAGATCTCAATTCCTTCATTTCCGTCCGAAAAACCATTGATTAAACAGCAACAGAAGTCTCTAATAGATTTTTAACCCCCCCCCCCCAAAATATATTTATTTTTATTAAATTATTTATTAAATTCTTTGCAAAATTTCGAGTGTCGTCGAATAGCAACAACATTATATTGATTTAAGAAAGAATATATTGCTGGATCAAATTGATTAATAGGCTAAGTCAATTCTATGCCGAATATAATCTCATTTCGATTCAAAACAAATCTCAAACATTAATGGAACAACAATTTGCATTTAGACGAAATATAAGAATATAATACTAAATTCTATCTCGACGTCTTCTTTTTTGGCTATACTGTGGCCAGGAGTCGTATCTCTTTATGCCTTTTGCTGCAAAACTTCTTGCTACACTGGCTGCAACAGCATGTTCTATTTTCTCTTCACGTTCCTTTATGCTTTTAGCCCTTCTCGTAACATAACGGTAGTTGATTATGTAGAACGCCGGTAGCATAAGAATACAGATCAAAAGGATCTGCCAAGGTTCCATATCAATTGATCCTATTTTTAAACTATAAAAGCATCACTTAAATCGGGCCAGTAGTCGGGAATAGAACTCCTTTTCCGTTCCTGAAGTTGTCCTGATTAGCTTGCCAAGTATTAATTCCGGAGTGCTACGTGCCAGGAAATTATACCTAGGACTTCTCGATACTATCAGTCTATTCTTCTCATCTAGTCCTTCTGCTTCAATGCCATCAATTCGCACAGAAGTTTCAGTGAAGCTCTTGATTTCGCCAGCTAAATGACTGACAAAGACAGCTGCAGAACCCACTAGGTTTAATTCGTCAAGCATACAAGCTATTATTCTTGCTGATGCGCCTGGTTCGGTTATGGCTTCCAGCTCATCCGCTAGCACAAGTTTTCGATGATTATTCGCTACTAAAGCAAATTTCATCATGGCAGCCTCGAAAGCACCTGTGCTAAGCGTGCTCTTGCTCTTAGAAAAATAATATATTTCCTGGAATATGCCCAGTAGGCACTGCTTAGCTGGTACTGGAAGGCCCATATGCCCAAGAATGGTCACTTGGGCAAGCAAGTCCAGAAGGGAAGTTTTACCTCCGGAATTGACGCCGCTCAAAATTGCCACTCGTTCCTTAATTTCGACCAATCCTGTATTTCCCAAAGAATAATCCACAGGTTCAGCATCCTCTATAAAGAGGTTTGTTCCTTCATGGAAGCCCAAACAAGTCTCATCTACAATGCTGGGCATAACAAGTCCTTCATCAATAGCGAATTTGCCAATTGCATAGACGAAGTCAAACTCAAATAGAGAATATATTATCTTATCTACAAAATCTTTCTTATCTGTAAATCTCCTAGCCAGCTCTCTATTCACATTCAACTTTCTTGTTTCGAAATGAATTCGCAGCTCCTGTTCAAATTTTCTAAGTGCCGATCTATTAAATTCGAATGGGTATTGGATTTCGCTCGGAATTATTTCGTCTAGCCAAACTATTTCAGAACCTGTAAGCTCTAGACAAGAAGCTGCTCTAGATCTTGCATCCTTTAATACGGCTTGAAAGATCCAAGATAACTGAATCTCAAATAGATCTTTCATGCCTTTCCCACGCAACGCCTGCAAGAGATCATGTCCAACCAATGTTATTGAACTAGCTTCAATTCGATTCTTTAGCTCCGAATTAGCCCAAGATTCGGCATCTTCAAAACATTGATTCAGTTTAGCAAGTTGGCGAGCTAACGTTTCTAATTCCTTATCGTGGCTCTCAAGTCTTTGGACCAGCCCTTGAAAATCCTGCAAGCTTGTGAAGTAAATTATTCCCTTATCGGCCAGGATTGACGCTGCATCCATCGCAGAAATAAGTGTCTCAGAGTTGCCTCGGTAATATTCTAGAATCTTTTCAGGCACAAGATACCAATCGTCAAGACATTCTGCTAATTCCACATTTTTTGGGCAGTCGTAATTACCTACCAAGCATATGTGACTATAGCTTCGTGCTAAATCAATCAACTCTTTTTGACTCTCTATTATATAAATGTCTATCAATTTATCCAATCCGCGAGATTTGATTTGTTCAAAGGTTCGCAAGTCTTGGATGACGATAGCCCTATCTCTTATGCGTTCTTTAGATTTTTCGCGCATTGGCATTATTCTGCCAATTAATTCGTCTATCCCGCTACCTCCTAATATCTTAGCATAAGCAATAGATGGTTCGGCAATCTTCCTGTTTTCTTCTATTAGTTCTCTGGAAGAAGATGGAAAGATTGTACCTATCTTTAGTCGTGCATACTCTGTATGAGCATATTCCCTCATTTTGGAGATAATTTTCTCATAAATCCGTATAGCTTCTTCATTGGCAAGAAAGTTGCTGGGATTCGAATTGTACTTAGAACCTTGCATCCATTGAATGAGAAACAAAGCTTGTTTCTCGTTTAGGATATTCCTGAGAGATGCGACGTCTCCTTGAAGGATGATTTTCAACGCATCATCCTCACTTCCAAAGTGCTCCACTAGCTTATTGCGGATGCGAGAGCCAACACCAGGAATATCCATCAATTTCAATTCAAAGCCAAGTAACCAGTGTTATAATATAGTCGTTCCGGCGAGAGAAAATTAATATCTTGTTATTCTATTAGTTCTTGTGCTATTCCACGATATCTTGGGCATAGATGAAACGGAGGAGGTCTTTATGGCAGAAGAATGTCTAGAAGACTTGCTCACATTGCCAGTAACTTCGGAGCTATCTGCTTCGGAACTTGATTTTGACAAATGCATTGATATTGATGGTTTAGGAATAGCTTTCCATATACTTCGGCCAGCAAAGTTTTGGCTGCTTCTGACTGATAAATACTCTCAAGTCAAAGTTTTGAAAGATGCTGATAAGTTTGTATGTACCAAGGTATTCAAATCTGTGAAAGCCTCAGAAATGGATTTTCTTCAGGCACTCATTGAATATTATGCGATCTCACTTTCGGGAGAGCTCTTATGTGAGAATTGTAGCGTTAGGGAAGAGATTGTACCCATGGATGAACGAATCGAACGGCTAAAATCAGTCCTAAAATCTCTCATTCCTAAGGGCATGAGCATTATGGAGATATGCTGCGGTAACGGCATGGCAACTAGGGCACTGTTGGGGTTAGGGCATAATCCTTGGTGCATCGACCTGGATCGTTGTGATATTTGTCAAGCTCTAAAAAGCAAAATCCTTGATCCACGTCGAAGTCTCGTACTAGATGCCAGATATCTTGACAAATTCTTTTCATCGGATTCATTCGATGTAATTTTGGGATTTATGGTAGGATTAATTAATGAGGCCAACTGGTTTTTATGGCGGGATATTCTTTTAGCATCCTCAAATTTGGCTGAGTTTATGGTATTTTACACTGTATATTCACAAAGAGAAGCCGAGCTCATTGCGGAAACATTGGGTGAAGTGGGATGGAATGGCCATGTTATTGATAATAGAGATGCTAAAGGAATTTATGATCAATGGATCTATTTGGGCAAGAGACTAGACGAAAAGGTTATTAGTACCACAGAACGGGATCAAAGACGGTGAAAAAATGGCCGAGTTCAAGAAACGAGATACAGAGAGGAAAGGCGGCAAAAAACAGGAGATTCTCAGCAAGAAGCTCATAGAAGAGAACTTGGATGACTTGAGAGGCATAGTCACAGAGGAGAAGTGATCAGTCTATAAAATGACCTCAGAAAAAATTGTTTTCAATGTTGATTTTAACGGGGGCAGGCGTAGAACCTACGACGATCTCCTGAGAGAGCTTGGACTCAATCCAGAAACGGTTGTGGTCTTCAATGAGGGAGATCCCGCACCCTTCGATGACAATATTCAAAAAGAGGAGATAGTGATCATTCGAGTTATTTCTTCAGGATGAGGAAACATCTACGCTTAGGCCTTTACTTAATTCTTTTAACTTCTCAATGCTCTCCATCGTCTTGGCCGACTCCCGTTTTTTCTCATCCTCAAAATGCTGTATTATATTTTCGAGTGATATAGTTAATCTATAAACCTTCATTGGCCTGCCTTTGCCATTTTTCTTTATTTCCCTTTCTTCAACCCAGTTATTATTTCGGAGGGTGCGCATAGCTATGCTGACCTCTGGTTGTCTGAGATTAGAGCCAATCTCTATTTCTCGAGATGTAGCCTCCTCCACATTTGCCAGGTAAGTTACCATGCTTGCCACGTTCCTTGAAATTCCTAGCTCCCTAAGCACCTCAACAAACTCCCTATCAGTGTCGTCCAGGACTTTAACGGAGAATTGTCTCATAACAGCACCATTTAATTTTCATATATAACAAATACTTTATGATATAAATAGTTTATTTCGTTATGGCATATTTTTGTCATGTTAAAGATATTATATGAATTAAAGATATTTCTATAAAGATCCTAATTTGTCTCATTGCCACAGCGCTGATTTGATCTAAACTGCTAGACAGGTAGGTCACCAATCACTTTTTGGAGGATGGGTATCATCAATCCAAATTAGGCGAACAATTAAATTGAACAATTTCAAAAATAATAAAGAATAATATCAGATCAAGAATCAAATGAGAAGCTAAATATATCGGCGTCATCATGGCCACGGCCATGGAAGTGAAGCTTGATCCATGGGGCCAAACGCAAGTGGATGATTATACAAAGCTCTTCGAAGAGTTTGGGATATCAAGCTTTGACGAGATCTTACCCCGGATAGATTATCCTCAAAAATACATGAGACGCAAGATAATTTTTGGTCATAGAAACTATGAATTCATCCTTAAAGCTATGCAGAAACATCAGCCTTTCTCAGTAATGAGTGGTTTTATGCCTTCAGGAAGGGCGCATTTTGGCCATATGATGGTTATGAATGAGATCATTTGGCATCAGCAGTGTGGAGGCGATGCATTCGTAGCTATAGCTGATATGGAGGCTCATGCTGTCCGAGGAATAAGCTGGGATCTATGCAAAGAACTTGGAATCAATGAATATATATTGAGTCTAATAGCGCTTGGATTCGAACCGAAAGGACACATTTACTTTCAATCAAGAAATTATGATCTCAGGGATCTTGCATTCGAGTTGGCCGTAGAGGCAAACTTTTCTGAAGTAAGCGCCATATACGGATTTTGTGGCGAGACGCATATAGCTCATATGGAAAGTGTAATGGCACAGAGTGCAGATATCTTGCAGCCTCAACTTAGCAAATATAGTGGACCCAAACCAGTTGTGATTCCTGTAGGAGCTGACCAGGATGCTCATATTCGACTAACGAGAGATCTTGCTTATCGCATGCGTAAGTTCTTAGTGGAACAACGACCGAGCTATGTCAGCATCCGGGGAAAAGCGGCCGAACCGAAGCTGATTGAAGCGGCGATAGACAGGTTAAAGGAGGCTGGGTACAATAAGATCATGCGCTACGAGGAACATATTGACATTCTAGAGCCATCTATTTTAGGAGAAATCGATGAGATAATCCGTAAAGTGGAAGTCGAATATGGAGAGTTTGGATTCATACCTCCAGCCTCTATTTACCATAGATTCATGACAGGTTTGACAGGCGGAAAGATGTCTTCTTCTAAACCGGAAAGCTACATAGGTCTTACTGAAGCTCCAGATAAAGCAGCAGAAAAGATAATGAAAGCGATCACAGGTGGTCGTCAGAGCTTGTCGGAGCAAAAGAAACTTGGCGGCGAACCGGAAAGATGCTCCATTTATGAGTTCCTATTATTCCACCTATCAGAAAACGATGGAGAAATGAGAGAAATTTTCGAAGAGTGTCGAGGTGGTAAACGCATGTGTGGTAGCTGCAAAAAGGAGGTAGCTGAGAGAATTTGGCTATTTCTGACAGAACATCAGAGGGCACGGGAAGTTGCCAGGGAAATGCTTCCAGAATTCGGCATAAATATATAAAACCACTCACGCATCAATTTGGCGAGGGATTGCCAAACGCTTGGATTTCTTCAATTATTGACCTTCTCTTTTTTAAGTACCTTGATCTCCTCAATTTTTGTATCAGGATAGTTGCCATTTTCATCTTTCTCCAAATATTTTACCATATCCCAGATATTAAGAAGGGCTGCTGTTACACCTGTTAGAGACTCCATTTCCACTCCGGTCTTGCTAATAGAAGAAACGAAAACTATTGCTCTAATTGAATCAGGTTCTATGCCAAAATCAACTTCAATATTTGTAATGTGTATGTTATGACACATAGGAATAAGACGGGGTGTCTCCTTGACTGCCAGGATTGCAGCTATCTTTGCCGTCATTATCACATCACCCTTCTTCACTTTGCCTAATTTTATGGCCTCTATAGTAGATTCTTTAAGTTTAATCAAGCCCGAAGCCCTGGCCCGTCGGCGCACATCTGGTTTTTCTGTTATGTTAACGAAACCGGTCATGAAGCCTCAATCCACTGTCATAGCCTGGGGGATCTTTTCGATCAAGTCTGTTGCAACCATTCCAAAATCTTTCTCCTTGTGCACTAAATCGCCTGCTTTGCCATTGACAAAGGCAGCGGCAACTGCAGCTCTTAAGGCAGAGGTCCTAGCATAGAAAGCTGCAGTTATTCCGGCTAAGACATCTCCTGTACCTCCCACCGTCATGCCGGGATTGCCAGTTGTATTTCCTCTTACTGTCTCGCCATCTGTTATTAAATCCACGCGTCCCTTAAGAAGGACAACCAGCTTCATAGCTTTTGCATAGCATTTCAAGGGTTCAATGCGTTCGAAATAATTATGTCGATGAACTTCGGGAAGGGAAATGTCACTAATCCTTTTAAATTCCCCTGCATGAGGTGTGATTAATCCTTTAAGAGGTACATCCGGCAAAAGGCCGTCAGCGTCGATGACAATTTTATTGCATAGCGGAATAATCTGAGATATAGCTTCCTTAGTTTCCGGATCACGGCCAAGACCCATTCCCAGCACAACTACATCGTGTCTCGGAATGAGCTCATTCAGGACACTTAAGTTTTTAGGATTGAGATGATCTCCCATTAAATTTTTAACTATCAGATTTGGGGAGAAGCTGGCAACAATATGGGAGATGCTGCTCGGCGTAGCTATCGTGACTAAGTCAGCTCCTGAGCGAAGAGCCGCCATGCCTGTGAGAGCAGGCGCACCCGTATATGGCCCCCCTCCGATCACTAGAATCCGACCGTTATCGCCTTTATGGGAATCCTCAAAACGCTTTCCGATCAGAGCTACATCCCCTGGGCCCGCAAAGAATTCTGCTTCAATAGGAATACCAATTTCAGCAACTTTAATATCTCCTACCAAGCCGGATTTAGGTCGATGAAAGGTAATGGTAAGCTTTGGTTGAACCATTATATTTGTTCCAATACCACTGGGGCAGTCTACAGACATCACAGGTCTGCGACAGGAGTTGATCACATTAATGGCTTCGGCTTCTAGGCCTTTAATAGTCCCTCGGACTCCCGTCCCAAAGATAGCATCTAAAATGAGATCATACTCAATAAGGTGCATATCCTCTGCTTCCTGAATTTCCATGAGTTTGAAATTGAGCTTTCTCAGTATATCCCAATTCTGTCTTGCTTCATCCGTGGATATGTCTCGAGACCTGCCGAGAAGAAAAATAGTTATATCAAAGCCACTTAGATGACGTGCGGCAACAAAAGCGTCGCCACCGTTGTTTCCCCGTCCAGCTACTACAGCTATTTTTTTTCCAACAGCTTGAGCTTTGATCTCCCTGGCCAACGCAGCTCCAGCATTCTCCATCAGCTGCAATGGGCTAAGGCCGAAGTACTTACAATTTGTATCGATAGCTTGCATCTCTTCTGGCAAAAGCGAATTCATACAAGAATATTAGCAATCCAAGATGGATTAAGTTTATTGGTAGGTCAAATAGCGTTTTAACTGTTGATTTAACAAATTTGGCATCAAACTTACCATGAGATCTTTTTACGGTAGTGGTTTCTCACAAGAACGGCTAGCATATTAGTGCCTAATACTAGCGCAATTAGGACAAGAGCTGTACCCCATGCTTTTGTCCAGACATCCCAAGCCCCTAGAAAGTATATTAGATTGAGAAGATGGTAGTCTAAATTATTGACAGGCTGGAAGATATTGGGAATAATGCCGTGAATCATTTGCACTGGAGTGGCTGTAAAGGTAACAGCAATCCACATAATAGGCGCTGTCTCTCCAGAGGCTTTTGCTACACCCATTATTAACCCAGTCAGAATTCCAGGCATGGCTGAGGGTAACACGACCCTGCGTATGGTCTGCCATTTTGAAGCGCCAAGAGCCATGCTTCCTTCTCGAAGGGAGTTAGGCACTGCTTTAAGAGCTTCTTGGTTTGTTAGGATTATAGTTGGAATATTTATTAGTCCCAAAATTATTGAGCCTGAAAGAAGGCTTACTCCGAAATGTGTAACAAGGAATGCCAAGCCAAATAAGCCGAAAACAACTGAGGGCACGCCGTTTAAAGAGCTGATAGCTATAGTTAATATCCGGTTAAGGCGAGCATTCTTAGAATATTCGTTTAGAAATATGGCAGCTCCGACACCTAAAGGCGAAGATACTATCATGGCCCCAAGAACCATCCAGAAGGTTCCAACAATGACAGTGCTTATTCCTCCAGATTGTCCCAATCTTCTATGCGGCGTAGTAAGAAACTCCCAATTGATTGCCCAAATACCTTCATAAATGATTATGAAAAGGATTCCACCTAAAGCAAGAAGTGCGAGAATGGCAGTTAGCTTTATTGCCGAAAATACCATTATTTCCTGAGCCTTGGCGCTAAAATGATATAATATATTAATTGAATCCTTAAATCCTATGATTCCTGTTGCAAGCAAAAGCATAGGCATTATAATGCCAATATCGAACGACGCGCTCAATCCAAATGGCTTTTGAATGATGAAGTCCGGATTTAATTGAAAAATGTAAATAAAAACAAACATAGAGAGTTCGAATGCAATATCTATAGCTAACCAAGGAATACGGTTGTTCGGCACATTTCTATATAATAAGGCAGAAAAGAAAATGGATGCAACCATGATAATTATTGCTATCTGCCATAAAGGAATGATATTGCTCATATCTGGCTGAATTAGTATGCAGGCCATGGAGGAGATGCATATGAAGATTGAGGAAATTATTGCTGCCAAAGAAAGAGGTTTCTTCTTCATTCAATATCCTCCAAACTTTCTTCTGATTTTAGTCTTGGCAAGATCAGCGATGACATTGAGTACCGTTACGAAAATTAGAAGAACAAAACCCACCGCAAAAAGAACATGATAATGTAGAGATCCTTGGGCAACTTCACCCATCTCTCCTGCTATTACTGAGGTAAATGTGGCACCCTGGGTAAAGACATTTATGATAGGTGAGGGTATGCGGGCTACATTACCTACTACCAGGAGAACGGCCATCGTCTCTCCGATGATGCTGCCTACATTCAAAATAATCGCAGCAGTAATTCCAGATGATGCCGCTGGTATTGTGACATACCTTATCGTCTGCCACCTATTGGCACCAAGAGCCAAAGATCCTTCTTTAAATTCGCTGGGCACAGCTCTCAATGCGTCTTCACATATCGTTGTAATATAGGGAATGAACATTAAACCCAAAAGAATCGATCCCGCCAAGATCGACCTTCCTGTTAGCATATAGAACCTTTCCTGCAAATATGGCACTAAAAATATTATTCCTAAAAAGCCATATACAATAGATGGTACCCCAGCTAATAGTTCAATAGATGGCTTAAGCACAGCCCTACTACGAGGTCCGGCCAATTCAGCCAAAAAGATTGCAAGAGGTACTCCAATAATAATATTGAATATTAAAGCAAGTACTGTTACAACTAAAGCAACCACAATTAGTGGTAGCAAGCCATATATGTCTCCAGCTGGATGCCACTTCTGGCCAAACAAAAGATTGAAGATGCCGATGGTAGCGAAAGCTTTCATGCTCTCGTGTATTAGGTAATAGAAAATCAGTAGCATGACGATAATAGACGTGATGGCAGATAGAAAGAGCAGGATTTCCACAAATTTCTCGCTATATCTCCTTTGCAAGCCTATTTGGGATAGAACCATACGACAGAGCCCACACTCTTTCTAAGTTAAAGCCCTTATCCCTATTTTGTATATACAGCGCAATCCATATAAGTAATCTATATAGATTATATTCTTATAAATTTTTAAAAAGATTTATAAGTCCAGGCGGTTCAGAATCTCTTCGGGCTCGTAGCGTATCTTTATTATCCGGCTCCTACCACGTGAACCAGCACCACTGAAATCTGTATCGACGAGCCTCACGGCATCAAGTTTGTTCAATATTTCATGGAATCTGGTGTATCCAGTTCCGGTTGCGTTATGGAAGCTATTATAGAGCTCTCCTGCTCGGCATGTCTCCATTTTTGCGGCTAGCTCCAAAACTTTGAGCTCATCCTCTTTCAGTGATTTGAGAGCATAAGTTAGATGTAATAGTCGGGACTTCTCATACGAGCTTTCCACATCTTGAACAGAAATGTTTCGAGAGGCGCGCCTTTCCGCCGATAGGCCAGCTCGTTTGAGCAGGTCGATGCCAACTCTCAAATCTCCAGACTTCTCTGTGTAGTTCGTCACGATCTCGAGGACTTCATCAGAAATTACGCCAGGATAGAATCCCAATTGTACTCTCTTATGTAAAATATCTTTTATTTCTTCACCGGTATACAGAGGAAATACAACTTCCTCTGCCTGAAATACAGAAGAAACACGTGGATCGAAGATGTATTTCAGCGCAGGCTCGCTGAGAATTGCAATGACGCCCATCCTTGCACCAGGACACGTCTCATGCGCTCTCAAAAGAGAATAGAGGACGTGATCAATCTCCTTCTCATGGAATAGATAGTTTATGTCGTCCAAAGCTACTGTTAATA
>JALHSR010000287.1 GCA_022865315.1 Methanotrichaceae archaeon
AACGATCCAGGATGCGACATTCATTGAAGCAGATCCCGGATCGTCCAAAAAACCACGAGGTATTGATGCTAAGACCCGTCGCAGTCGAGATGGAACCTGGGCTAAGAAAGGCGATGAACTCCATTTCGGTTACAAGCTTCATCAAAAAACTGATATCGACTACTGCCTGATACGAGAAATAGAAACTACTACTGCGTCACTGCATGACAGTCAGGTCGATTTGTCTGCTGAAGGCGAAGTTGTGCTCAGAGATAGGGGTTATTTTGGTGTGACGGCGAAGGGAATTGATTACACTATGAAGCGCAGAACCACTGAAAAAGCTCTTGAAGAACTCGATAAAGAACGCAATCGATTGATCAGCATTCTGAGATCGCCCGGTGAGAGACCTCATGCCGTGATAAAAAGAATTTTTGGAGCGGGAAGAGTGTTAGTTACCACGGTCCGAAGAGTTGGTGTTAAAATGATGGTTACAGCCTTTGCGTTTAACCTCTATCAGCTCTGCACATTGAAGAACGCCAGAGTCATTTAGACTTAGCGGTAGCCATCGAACAATAACAAAAAAAAGTGGATTCAAGAAAATTTGGACGTCAAGAGAATAGAAATGAGCACTGATCTTGATATCTCCATTGCTAATGAGGGTTAATAGGAGTCCTCAAGTTACTATATTTATATAATTTCTCAAGCACCATCTCTTTCTTTTCAATATTCAATTTGAGTGCGATATCTGCTACAATACCACGATTGCCGCATAACTCTTTTTGCTTTTGTGGCAATTCATTGAATTTCTCCTCAATCCCATCGAAAAGATTGGATATATCCTTCAGAAAATCTTCTCCTCTTTTAATATCCTCTTCAGTTCGAGTTTCGGTTACTTCTATATGATGATTTATTGCTGGCCATTTGTCGGAGGACAAAACTATGGATTTTATGGCAAGACCGCCCCATTCGATCTCTGGTAGTTCTTATTTGTTATCAAGCCAATTATATCTTTCTATTTGCAAAGGAATTGGAATACGAATGATTTAAAATCAAGTTTGGTTAGCTACATTAAGAAAGAAATCTTGCTCTGCGTTTTGATGATAATTTTACCGCGGCTTCTTGAACTCGATTTTCAAGATTTTCTCATCTTCCTGCCGAAGCGTTTTCTACATCATTTCTATTGATCTTCACGAAAATATCTGAAGCTTAAGTTCTTAGCATCTTCAAACTTGCTACTAGTTTCGATAGCGTTAATATGGCAGAAGGTTCTTGGTTGTTAATGGGAATTACTCAACTTAAATTTTATTTGTTCTATTTTATTTCTTACAGTCGCAGATATCAAATAATTTTCACGTTTGTTAATATGATTATATCTATTGGCCATTATAATCGAGTCGAGACTAGCGAAGAATTAGTTTACATTGAATGCACTAAGGATTTATTACTGATGAGATTAAAACATTGTGATCGATCGATGGTGCGGCCGGATATAAGGTGTATTGGCAGCTAACCGAATTGGCCAAAGATTTGCTGGAGGATGAAGATTGAATAGTTTTTCAGTTCTTATTGGAGGGATAGCTGGAGATGGCATTAATGAGGCAGGCGTTTTGATAGGCCACATTTTGAGTCATTTAGGCTACCGAATTTTCATGTATTATGATTATCCTTCATTGATTAGGGGAGGCCATAATTTCTCCATAGTTAGGGCATCTAATCGTTCAATTGCAGCTCACACAGATTTTGTAGATTTAATAATAGCTTTTAACCAGGAGACTGTGGATAAACATAAGAATCGGCTCAGTGCAGAATCGTATATAGTCTACGATTCTGATAAGGTCAAAATTGATGGATTGTCAACAAAAAGCTGCGATCTGCCTGTCTCGCAAATAATCAAGAAGGAGGGTGCTTTGCCAATAATGCGAAACACCTGTTTCATTGGAGGTTTCTGCAAGTTAGCGGGGATTTCTTGGCCATTCCTAGAGGATGTTTTGAAGAAACATATACCAAAGCAGATTGATTTGAATCTGAGAATTGCACTCAAAGGCTACGAATCGGCGATGAATTTTTTTAACATCGATAAACTCAACCAGCCGAGTTTGCCAATCCTAACCGGCAATCAGGCAATTGGCCTTGGACTGATCAAGGCAGGTTTGAAAGCATATGTAGCGTACCCAATGACCCCTTCTTCTGGTCTTTTAGAGTTCCTAGCTCGGAATGCATCAAAATTTGGCTTAAAGGTAGTCCATCCCGAGAATGAAATTGCTGTGATGTTAATGGCCCACGGATTTTCTCATGTTGGACTCAAAGCGGCGGTAGGCACCTCTGGAGGCGGGTTTTGTCTTATGACGGAGGGTCTAAGCTTGGCTGGAATGGCAGAGTTGCCTGTGGTTATTATGCTGGGCCAACGGACTGGCCCATCGACGGGAGCGCCGACTTATACTGGCCAAGGAGACTTACATTTCGCACTTAATGCTGGTCAAGGTGAGTTTCCCAGGTTCATAGTTTCGCCAGGTGACGCGGAGGAAGCCTATTTCTGGTCAGGTATAGCCCTGAATATGGCCTGGAAGTACCAGATCCCAGCTTTTATATTATCTGATAAATCAGTTTGTGAGAGCACCTATAGCTTCTGTATAGAGGAAGCAGGTGATTTGAAAGAGGAAGATCCAATTCTCTGGGATGGGCGAGGAAAATACGGTCGCTACAAATTCATGGATTCGGGCATTTCTCCAATTGCATTTCCTCCAACTAAAGGCCAGGCAATCAAGGCTAATAGCTATGCACATGATGAATATGGAATAACTACTGAAGATCCCAAATTGATATCTGCCTTAAGTGATAAGCGCATATTAAAAGAGAAATCATTGTCAAAGGAACTTGAAAATTATGAAACTGTTAAAGTCTATGGGTCGGCAAAGACTGCTTTATTGACCTGGGGTTCCAATAAAGGGGTTTGTATTGAGGCGGCTGAAAAGCTTGGTCTGGAGGTTATTCAACTCTTGGTTCTCGCCCCATTTCCAACAAATCGGCTTACAGAGGCTCTTCAAGACCTTGACAAGGTAGTTGCAGTTGAGTGCAACTCCACGGGGCAAGTTGCAAGACTAGCCGCTTGCAATGGTATTCAAATTGATGACAAGATTTTGAAATATGATGGCAGACCAATCTCACTTGAGGATCTTGAAATTAGGCTTCGGGGGGTGCAAGTATGAATCCAAACGAATTGGGGACTTACGCTAAGAATACGTGGTGCCCAGGCTGCGGGAACTTTTCTATTTTCAATGCCGTAAGGGCAGTATTGGCAGAATTGAACTATGATGGTACCCCCATTGATAATGTAGTGTTAGTCTCAGGAATCGGATGCCATGCCAAAATCGTTGACTACCTAAATGTGAACAGTTTCTATTCGATACATGGCAGGACTTTGCCAGTTGCAATGGGAATAAAGTTGGGCAATCCTGATCTCAATGTAATTTGTTTCTCAGGCGACGGAGATTGCCTGGCTGAAGGTCTAGATCATCTGATTTTTGCGGCGAAGAGAAATATTGATCTGACGCTCATTCTTCATAATAACCGCGTTTACGGATTAACCACCGGTCAATACACACCCACTTCGCCTAAAGGATTTAAAGGCAAGTCTACGCCCTTAGGAACGGAAGAGTTTCCTATCAATCCATTGGAACTTATGATAGCTAGCGGCGCAACTTTTATTGCAAGGGGATACTCTCATGGCATTGACCTATTGAAAAGATTGTTCAGAGAAGCAATATTGCATAAAGGATTTTCTTTCGTTGACGTCCTACAGGTTTGCGTTAGCTATTTCAACATGTATGAGGTATACAACAAGCGCGTTTACGAAGTTAAAAGCTCCGATTTAGGCAATTTTGAAGAAGCTCTCAAGCTTATCAGATCATGGAATTATAATGATAGCGAATCGCCAATTCCTCTAGGAAAATTTTATGAAATTGAAGCTCCGCAGTTTGACCGATTATTCCCTGGATATGAGCCTCATTCTGTTGATACAGATGCTATGATTAAAGATGTATTGGATAATTTGATCTAGATCGTGTCTCAAGAAAAAAAAATGGTGATAGAATGAATAAATATGTATGCACTGTTTGTGGATATGTTTATGATCCTGAAAAAGGAGATCAGAGTTCGGGTATTGCTGCGGGGACGTCATTTGAGAATTTGCCAGATGATTGGGTCTGCCCAGAGTGTGGAGTTGGAAAAGATCAATTCGAGAAAATTGTAGAGTAATGATACGGGTGATATAATGCTCAGTGAGAAGATGACTGAAGCCTTGAATGATCAGGCAAATAGGGAGCTTTACTCCTCCTATCTTTACCTTTCGATGTCTGCTTTTTTCGAATCTCTGAAGTTTGAGGGCATGGCTAGCTGGATGAGGGTTCAAGCTGCGGAGGAGTTGGTTCATGCGATGAAAATGTATGACTATATGGTTAGTGCAGGAGGCAGAGCCAAAATGCTGGCCGTGGAAGCGCCGCAGTTTTCCTGGGCATCGCCCGTGGTGGTTTTTCAGAATGTTTGGAACCATGAGAGAGTGGTTACAGGCCTGATCAACAATCTGGCAAATTTGGCTATCCAGGAAAATGATGAAGTTACAAAGAGCTTTTTGCAGTGGTATTTGAAGGAGCAAGTGGAGGAAGAGGAATCCTCAGACAATGTGCTCAATAGTGTAAAAACTGCAGGCAATGATCACGAGGCTCTCAAGGAAGTTGATAAAGCGTTGGGTTTGAGGCGATTTAATTTTCCAAAGGGTTATGACATATTTCCTTATGTATCTCGGCAAGGAATTACTATAGGTTCGCTGAAGAAATAAGAATTTTCTAACCTTTCCAATTTATTTCGAATATTTATGCTGAAATTCGATAACTGAATTCCTCATTGGTTCTTTTATGGAAAATCAGGAAAATCCCAAGATTTTAAATCAAGATTTGAAATTATTTCAATGGTCCAAACATTTAAATTAGATATATTTTATTTTTCGTTGAGAAATATGCTCGAATTCGCAAATTATATAGGAACAATTGTATGCTAAATTCTCAATTTATCGAAAACATTTTCTTAGAGGAACTATTATCTAACAGTATCGAAATTATGATAGATTTTATAAATAAAAAATCTATATTCATGATATTCTTTGCGTAAGGCTATGAAGCTCTCCATTAAAAGATAATGACAATCGAGCATTAGTGGTCGAACTATATATGCAGATAACAGAGCATGTTCATCCTTAAAAAATTCCTTTCCAAATCCCAATATCACCAGGCACGATAATTGATCGTTTCGTATATCTCTATATCATTTTAGGAGAAGAGATCTGTCTCATAGATAACGGTGTTGCCACTTCACAGGCTTTCATTTTTGATTACATGAGAAAATAGGGACGCGTGCCGGAAGAAATCTCTCTTCTTGTGTTAACTCATTCTCACCTGGATCATATAGGTGCGGCCAAGGCCATAAAAAGAGAGTCCGGCTGTACTGTTGCCAGCCATAAGGCAGAGAGATCTTGGATTCAGGACGTAGATCTTCAGGCGAAGGATCGTCCTGTGCCGGATTTCCACAATCTTGTGGAAGGGCCAGTTGAGGTGGATCGCATATTAGAGGACGGTGAAATGCTAAATCTTGGCAATGACATGGATATTAAAGTCATTCATACATCAGGACATTCAAAGGGCTCGATATCCATTTGGTTCCCCCGAGAAGGAGCCCTTTTTTGCGGAGATTCCATACCACTGGCGAACGATATGCCCATTTATGAGGATATATTAGAATCAGTTTTATCGATAAAAAGGCTAAATGTTCTTGAAGGGATTCAGGTTCTGTTATCCTCCTGGGATAAACCCCAATGGGGTAAGAATGCCTACTTGAAAATGGATGAAGGTCTATGTTACTTGCAGGAAATCCACGAGGCAGTTTTGAGAGTTTCGAAAAACCGGACCTTCAACGATTCTCTTGAGCTTGCCAGAAGTGTCCTGATTGAGCTTGAAATGCCTGGTTCTATTGCAAATCCACTTGTGGCAAAATCCTTCCAGAATAATCTCAAATTGATGGGAATGGAGGATCTAAACAGCTGCCAATCTAATCTTTGGTAGGGCTCCAATAGCGCTTTTGCATAATCATATTAGAAAAATATGCATCTAACATATCATATTTATCAAATTTCGAGCACATTTTTATCTACCAATCAGCCATTTTAACTCAAATGCTCCTGACAGATCTATTATCAACTGTACAATCTTACATCTCTCGTTGTGCATGCGATCTATCCCTGGGAAAGAATGAAATCGAGATCCTCAAGTCACCACAGCGTGAACTTCAGGTGAGCCTGCCTGTTCGCATGGACAATGGTCGCACCACGATGTTTCAAGGATTCAGAGTGCAGTACAATAGTGCTCTTGGACCCACTAAAGGAGGAATTAGATTTCATCTTGACCAGAGTCTAGAGAGTGTGAGAGCATTGGCCGCCCTTATGACCTGGAAATGCGCCCTCCACGATTTGCCTCTAGGAGGTGCCAAGGGGGGAGTCATCTGCAATCCTAAGGATATGTCGACAGACGAGACCGAGCGTCTTAGCCGAGGTTTCATTAGAGCCATCCATTATTTTGTGGGGCCGGGAAAAGATGTCCTCGCTCCAGATGTGAACACCAATCCTCAAATCATGGGATGGATGATGGATGAATACTCTAGACTTGTAGGAAAGAATGCTTTTGGAATAGTCACTGGCAAGCCAATAATTCTAGGCGGTTCAGCGGGTCGATTGCAGGCAACTTCGTTAGGGGGTTGGTATACCATCCGCGAAGCTGCCAGATCTGTTGGCCTAGAGCTCAAAAATGCCAGCGTAGCTATACAGGGCTACGGAAACGTCGGTTACAATGCAGCTAGGCTCGCAACTTCTTTCGATTGCAGGGTGTTAGCCGTAAGCGATAGCAAAGGTGGGATAATTTCCCAAAAGGGATTGATAGCTGAGGACTTGAACCGTAAAAAGCAGATTAATGGCTCATTAAAAGGCTTTCCAGAAACCACTTCAATTTCCAATCAAGAGCTCTTGGAGCTAAATGTCGATATCCTAATTCCAGCGGCTCTGGAGGGCGTAATCACTTCAGAAAATGCTGAATCGATAAGAGCTAGAATTGTGGCTGAGATGGCCAATGGCCCCATTAGTCAAGAGGCGGATGATATACTTTTCAGCAATGGTATTCACGTCATTCCCGATATTTTATGCAATGGAGGCGGTGTAATTGTTTCTTATTTCGAAATGGTTCAGAACCTTATATTACAGCAATGGAGCGAAAGAGAGGTGATAAGCCTCCTTAACAGAAAAATCCTTAGTTCATATGCGGATGTTCAAAATCTATCTAATGCATCCAAAGTGGATATGAGGCAGGCGGCATACATGCTTTCCACCAAGAGGCTGCTGGCAGCCATTAAAATGAAGGGATGGGTTTAATTATTACTCTTCCTTTCAATCCAAAGATCGATTCGAGTTATATTATTACTAATACTAATTATATTATTTTTAGTTATGTTAGATTAAGCAATTATATGGCCTTCAATGCATAAATAACATCATAAACGAAAGTTATTAATATATTAAGCTCTTTTCTAATTAAAGGGGTGGCTATGGAAGAGAGCGACCAGGAGTTTCTTAGAGTTCTTCACGAGGAAAAGATAAGAACCCAAAGTGAACGTGCTGATTATGTAACTAGGAAACTGGCATTCATAACAGTCATTTTCGGTATCAGTTCAGTCAATCTAGGTATAGAGATTGCTGACATATATTGGCTTCTATATTTCATTCCGTTGGTCGCCATCTGCTATGATCTTTATATTATGTCCGCGGATTCCAGGATCAAGCGGATCGGTACATTTTTGGGCAAGTATCCTGCTTCAAAAGCCGGAGAGGCAGAGAAGGTGTGGGAACAATTTTGTAGATCCTATCGTGATGATACGTCCCCCTCTGCTAACATGTTAATATCATTCATAGTTACATTGGTAGCTGGCATTTTTATCCGGTTCCAACAGCCTCATTTACATGAACATGACAGGCTCGTTCTTGCTATATGGTTGATTGTATCCTTGTTCTCTATAGCGGGCCTATGGATCAATCACAGAGATACAATTAAGAAAATTACTAATTACGATATGGCTCTAGACAGCATATCAATTCAAATTGAATGAATTTTTATTCTCACATTGGATTTTCGAGCAAGCATATATAACTATAAGAAAATATCTGTGGGATAAAAAGGGCTTCATTTCCTGAGCGTTTGATTTACATTATAATAAAATTATAAGATGAACTTATAAAAAGCTTCAGCTAATGGATATCAATCACAATTAAACTAAAGATAGATTATGTAAAATAAGGGTGGTGAATTCTACTGATGAAAGAGCGAGAGATAAAACAGGCCGTGCGAGAGGGCTATGCCATATTGGCCAAACAGGCTACTTCATACTATTCATCAAGGAGCTGCTGTGGATGTGCCGACCTTCCTGATGAGATAAGTAAAAGGCTTGGATATACTGAAGAAGAGATAAGAGCAGCTCCTCCAGAATCTAACCTTGGATTGGGGTGTGGAAATCCAGTAGCATTGGCTTCATTGAAAGAGGGGGAGATTGTATTGGATACGGGTTCGGGTGCAGGTTTCGATTGTTTCTTAGCCTCGACTCAAGTAGGTCCCAAAGGCAAGATCATTGGGGTTGACATGACCACAGAAATGGTTGAGCGAGCTCGGGCCAATGCCAAAAATGGAGGTTTTACAAACATCGATTTTAGGCAAGGAGACCTAGAGAATATGCCTGTGGCCGATAACTATGTCGATGTAATAATATCTAATTGCGTAATTAACCTTGTTCCGAACAAGAAGCGTGCCTTCAAAGAAGCTTTCAGAGTTCTAAAGCCAGGAGGCCGACTGGCCTTCTCCGATATAGTTTTAATTAGAGTTTTGCCTGAATTTGTTCAGACATCTACCGGAGCTTATATTGGATGCCTGGCTGGAGCCATTTTGAAAGAAGAATATCTAGATTTGATGAAGCTGGCGGGATTTCAAAATATCAAGGTTGCAGATGAATCAAGATATCCAATCGAGACATTGTTGGACGATTGCGCAGGTCAAGCAATAGCTGAGATGCCAGAATTTTCTCAAGAGCAACTTGAACAGGTCAAATTATCTATATCGAGCATAAAGGTTTCTGCAGTCAAGCCTGATTGTAATAATTTTATAGCAAATAAGCTGCTGAATTTCTCAACAATTGATGGCCAGTCCCATTAATATATCACATAATTCTATAATATCTCTAAAGAGCACCAGGACGCAGATCGTACGAATTAATCCTTCCGATTTCCATCGGTCTTGAAAAGCTTCCTCAGATCTGCGGGTATATCGATTTGTTCAAGGTCGAATTTTTCGTTAATTGTTGGCAATATATATGGTTCATCAAATCCAGGTCCTGTTATAATGATGGCCAAAGGCGATAGCCAAAAGCTCTGCACATAGTTATCTGCGACCTTTAAAATTGAGAGCTTAGCTATAGGGTAAAGAGTTAGTAGTCCCATTGGGACGCCTTTCCCTATCAACATTCTAGATTCGATCTTTGATAATGATCGCTCCAACGTTCATCCCCTGGCAATGTTCCTAATGAGCTTTCTTAGCTTTTCGTCCTTGATGGCTTGGAATATAGCGAGAAATATCCATATGAGCTTGGTCCTGATCTCAACCAAAAGCAATCCATCTAAGAGTTCTTTATCGAAACGCGGCTCAATGAAAATATTTTCTTTATGGAGTTTCAAGGCTGAGATCAATGACCAAAGATAGCCACAAGTTACTGCAGTATCAACAGGATCTTGGAGACCAAGAACGACTCGGCAACTTAGCACATCGATGTGCAGAGACCTTACGATATCCTTGAAAATGCGTACGGCGGGTGGAAGCGCTTCCATCAATGTCTTTGGGTCTGGAATATTTCTTTTGTAGACAGATTTAGAATCGCCGCTTGAATCATGTCTAATTAGTTCCTCATCCCTCTTTTTTCCTGGGATATCCATTTCTGTTGGTGCGAAAATATCATCAGATTTTAGCGTGATACCCAACCATGCCAATCTATACATCCCATTGAACTTTTGTCCTTCCTTATTTATGTCGAGATAGAGATTAAATGGCACCCAAAGTATTCCGCCGACCATGGAGGCAAGAAGTATTGCAAATCCGATTATCGCTATAAATATTTCTTGCATCTAATTTATTTTATCTCTACCTTTTTAGCATGAGGCATTTCTTCAATCACAGAGCTTTCCTTCTGGCCCGAAAATTTGGATATGATTGCTGAGGCGATTTGGGCCATTGTCTCTGCCACTGCGCTAGGCTGGGTGAGTGGTACTATTTGAACGCCTCCTGGTCCAGATATCCCTTTGAATACAATAACCAAAGCTACGGGAAAAACACCTACACCCCCTCCAGCTCCGCCGGCAAGTCCATTAATTTCCTTTTCTTCGTTGCTCTGGTTCATTCCCGTGCCGAAGCCCATACCCATCTTTGTCACGGGAATTATCATCTTATCCTCCATATCAATGGGCTGGCCCATAATATTGTTGGCAGATAGCGCTTTCACAAGTTCGTCTACTGTTGTCTTTATGGCATCTTCAGCGGCCATCAAAATCCACCTTGATTGACTTTGTCTTTTATATATTTATTGTTTCGCTTTGAGCTATAATCTCACAAATTTTGAAAAATAGCCACAATAAATCAATAATTTATATAGAAATATGTCAAAAGAATCCTGTTTTGATGAATGAGTCGTTAGAGAATAGTCGTTTGTTTCGAGTCTCAAAGAGCATGAAGCAAAAGCCGAGTTCCAATTATGGCCAATGTGCTGATTCGAGCAATAGAACTAATCCTTGAAGTTTTCTAGGAAATCCAAATGCTCTAATGAGCTGCATGCTATCTATCCAATAAATCCTGTTCGAACCTTATTCTACCTGCCTATTCATCAAGAGTTCGGCATAGCAGCATGGCGGTCAAAAAGTAGATCTTTTGCATGTTCAAGGGGGTATGAGGCACTCGGGGGTGATATTGATCGGTTTGCCTTATATGTTCCGGCTAGGATAAGGATCGATTAGACAATAGGAGTTTGACATTATAAGCTGTTACATTAACTGATGAGGGGGCGATCGCAAGCCTAGTCAGAATGAGCTGGCAGCGGTGATATTCTAGAGAAAGCAGGTAGCAATGATTGTCTCGAGGTTGGCTAAGAAATGCGTTTAAATTCAATAATTAATTACTCCAAAATAGTAACTTTTAACTTGTAAAAGGAATATTTGAATGTGAGGTAACTAATATGTGTCGAAGCGATGCACCTGTGGAAAAGGAGTTGGAGATGAAGAAGATGACGCATTGGAAATTCATGCATGGAGGTGATCAACCTAGCTTTCCTTTGATCGGAGATAAATTCCCTCAGATGGAGGTTAAAACCACTCACGGTATGATGAATCTGCCTGATCAATTTGCAGGAAAATGGTTCATACTTTTCAGCCACCCGGCCGACTTTACTCCCGTATGCACGACTGAGTTCGTAGCTTTCGAGAAAAGACGGGCCGAGTTTGAGAAGCTCAATTGTGAACTCATAGGACTCTCGATCGATCAAGTGTTTTCTCATATGAAATGGACAGAATGGATCAAGCATAACTTGGGTGTAGAGATAAGATTTCCAATCATTGCCGACGATTCTGGCAAGGTCGCAGCTAGGATGGGCATGGTTCATCCAGGAAAAGCAACCAACACCGTTAGGGCAGTATTCATAGTTGATCCTGAAGGCAAAGTTAGGTTAATTATCTATTATCCGCAGGAGATTGGCCGCAACATGGATGAGGTCATAAGAGCATTGAAGGCACTTCAGATGTCAGATAAATATAAGGTAGCTACGCCTGCCAATTGGCCCAATAATGAGCTGATCGGGGAGGAGGTCATCATTCCGCCGCCAGCAGATGAAAAAACGGCCAAAACCAGAGTAACCGGCGGGGAAATTGTCTGCAAAGACTGGTGGTTCTGTCACAAGAAACTCCCTTAGAACAAGTTCATTTTAAATATGACATTTCAGAAAGGGCAGAAATTCTATGACAATTTTTTTAACTTTAACACTTAACATGGCTCATCGTATGTCAAAGAACTTTTTGTGTATAGTCGAGTGTATATTTCGAGATTTTATTCAAATCCTCCTCTTGCCCCCAGATAATTTATAAATGCCTTTCTGGTTTCAATAGCAGGAGTTTACCCTACGGATCGTATATCATGAAAATCGGTATGCTGTGCCACGTAAATAAAGCGGAACCTACCAAAAGTGAAATAAGAAACGCTCTTATGGAAGATGGAGAAAAATATTTTGGGGATCGTTTCTCAATTAGCGCCTTTACTCAACATCATCTTAAAAATCTACCTCATAGCTGCTTTAAAAACCAAGTGGTAGAGTATCTGAATAGATGATTGATAGAATGTGCCTGAAAGTGGGATTCGTAAACATTTAGAAGATTACAACGGATAATGTTCTAGAGGCTAAACAGTCAGATCCTCGAAATAAAGTGGAAACGCGATATAGGATACTTGAGAAGGACCGGGATAAAATTCGTGAATCATTTGAAAAAGAATAGAAGAATTCTGCGAGAGCTCGTCAGATCCACATGTGCGGTGGGCGGCATTATTTAATAAAAAGGCTGTTTCCATTGAAAAAAATTCGCCCATAAAATTAGGCATTTATCAGCCAATTCGAATATATCCTATTTTATCCCTTCTGCCAAAACCACACATTTAATATTTTTGATTGGATTATTGTTTTTCAATACTTCTTGGAGAGAATCATATTCCTTAACAATACAAACCCCCGCTAATCCACGAGCCCAATACTTTTTGGAACCAGGAATTTCTATTCCAATTGCGGGGTCCGTCAATGAACAATGTTTACACTCATTGCAAATATCTCTACATATTCGCATCTCTACATTTCCATCAAAAAAAACTTTAGCGAGTTGGTCCGGGATATGGATCACGAATAAGATTAAATCGGTTATCAATCGACGACAAAGGTTTCAATTGTTTCAATCTTGATTTGGAGAGTCCCAACAAGGCAGCAGCCAACTTAAACGATATTAGCGGGCTTCGTTGCGTTTTCATTAGTTTGTAGAGATGGTCAATGTATTTCTTAGAATCCTTGTATTCAGGACATTCTTAGATTAGCTAACCTTTTGCGATCCTCAGCTAATTCTCGAGCAATTCTTTCCTCAAGTTCGTCAATTCGAACCTGCAAAATCAATTTTAAGGCCTGAATTTCATCGAGCGAAAGGTCTTGGTTGGGAGTCGGGCTTTCTTGATCCCTTAACGCCTTCTTCCGGAACGATTTTATATATCTTTAAAAATAAATTGCATAATGGCTATCGAGTTATGTTGTTTTGAATAACCATACCGTCATGGATACGACCACATTGCAAGAGTGGAATTTATGTCGAAAGGAAAAGATCTTAGAAAACCAGATACGTAGGACCATTTGTGAGCATGTAACCTCTAAATCTTAACAAATGAGAGATAAGCTCAAAGCCCACCTCGAGCTCGTCTTATATTATTCAAATTATTATATATATTTAAGGGGGTATTGCGTCTTGGTATATTGCGCTTTAATCCCAGCTTTGTCTCCAGATCCGAGCCAAGTTTGTGCGCGCCAGTATGAGTTCATGATCTGTTCTTTATCCCATCTGAAAGCTAGATCATTGTATAAGTCAAGCAGTCCGACATTATGACCTAATTCGTGGGTCGCAACGGTCTGAATATTAATAGCTCCATAAGCCGTTCCAGTCGTCCAACTGTATTTCTTATTGTACTGGACATCAGCATCTTTTAGTTCGCCTTGATAACTATAGATGAGTCGGTTCATTGCTAGCCAGCTTGAC
>JALHSR010000288.1 GCA_022865315.1 Methanotrichaceae archaeon
AAGCATGAAGAAGCTCATATCTGATCAATGGAATACCCTCTCATGTTCGATCAGTTATGCCAAAGGCTGGATACGGAGATTCTTAGTGCGAACTGACTACAATACATTCTAATTATTAGAAGTTGTGCGGATGACTATAATAGCACATCAAAAGGGGGGTGACTCTGGCAACTCAGGAAATCATGCCTGATCATGTGCATATCATTATGACGGCACATCCCAAGTTCTCTCCGGCAAACATAGTTAAGATCTTCAAAGGAATCACTGCGAAGAAGCTCTTTGAACAGCATCCAGAAATAAAAAGCAATCTCTGGAATGGTCATCTGTGGAACCCTTCGTACTACGTGGGAACCTGTGGAGACACCACAGCGGACGTAGTGCAAATGTACATCGAAACCCAAAAGGTGAAATGATTTGCTGAAAGTGTTTCGGTATCGGATCTATCCTACAAAGTCACAGATGTCAAAGATGGGTGACACCTTGGAGCTTTGCAGATGGACCTATAACGAAACACTGGCTATCAGAAAGAACACCTACGAGCCAAGACGGATAATATTACTACAATATTAATCGAGCCCGGATTCAATCCAAGTCAGCGGAAGTACTATCCAGGGAGATAAATGCATCTATGGCAATACTTGATCCGTTAGAACCAAATTATATAGAAAAATATGAAGATATGTAGGAAAAAAGAGCTGAAAGTCTGGGAGAATAATGGCAGCGTTAGAAAATGCGATTTCTATTAAAAACATTTCAATTTCCACCGAAGGTCACATCATATTGGAAAATGTCAATCTTGAATTAGAGGAAGGCGATTTCTTGGGCTTGATAGGGCCAAACGGCGGTGGGAAGTCTTCACTCTTGAAAGTAATTCTTGGCCTTATAAAGCCTGATCGTGGAGAGGTAAATATCTTTGGTTTGACTCCTGAACAGGCTCGTAAGTATGTGGGATATTTGCCTCAGAAGACCTTATTTGATTTGAATTTTCCCGTGAATGCTTTGGATGTAGTGCTGATGGGTAGATACAGTCGGCGAGGACTTTTGCGACACCTTACTGGAGAAGATAAATCGGCTGCGTTAAGCGCCTTGGAGGCTGTGGGAATGAAAGATCATGCATTTAGACAGATAGGTTCGTTGTCGGGAGGAGAGCAACAAAGGATTTTTGTTGCCAGGTCGATTGTCTCACAGCCTCGTCTTCTTCTATTGGATGAACCTACGGCAGGTGTAGATGTTGCGCAGGAATGCGGTTTCTATGATCTCTTGAGCCAGCTAAACAAAGTAAAGAAAATGACGATAGTCTTGGTTTCACACGATGTAACAGCCGTTTCTAGGTATGTGAATAAGATTGCTTGTCTAAACCAGAGGATATACTATCACGGCTCTAAGCAGCTACCTGCGGAAGAGATCGAGAAAGCCTATGGTTGTCCTATCGATATGATCGCTCATGGAATTCCACATCGTGTTTTGAGGAAACATGCTTGATCTTTTTCATTATGAGTTTATGCGCAATGCTCTGGCTGCGGGAATAGCTGCTTCCATTATTTGCGGAGTAGTTGGGGTTTATGTAATTCTTAATAAAATTGTATTTATTAGCGATGGAATTGCTCATGCTGCTTTTGGAGGCATAGGATTTGGCTACTTGGTAGGCATGAACGCGATGGCCTTTGGTGCAATCTCGGCTATCTTTACGGCTTTTGGCATAGGCCTTCTTGCATCCAAAAAACGGGTCTCAGAGGATACTATAATAGGTGTTTTTCTAGCTACTGGGATGGCCTTAGGCATATTGTTTATGAGTCTGAGCAAAGGTTACGGTAAGGACCTTTTTGGTTATCTTTTCGGCAATATTCTTGCGGTTACTTGGGAAGATGTTGCCATGATGCTCTTTCTTGCCTGTATTATTTTGCTTGTAGT
>JALHSR010000289.1 GCA_022865315.1 Methanotrichaceae archaeon
AAGCATGAAGAAGCTCATATCTGATCAATGGAATACCCTCTCATGTTCGATCAGTTATGCCAAAGGCTGGATACGGAGATTCTTAGTGCGAACTGACTACAATACATCTAATTATTAGAAGTTGTGCGGATGACTATAATGAGACCGGGTATAAAATAGAAGTCGATATAATCTGTCTTCAAGCGCGAAAGCTGCTCATCGAGGTACTGGTCCATATCACTACGCGTTTTAATGTGCCAGCTGGGTTGCTTGGTCGCAAGATTCACTTTCTCCCGATACCCATCCTGAAGGGCTCGGCCAAGAAAAGGCTCGCTTTCGTCATTATGATAAGGATAGGCAGTGTCAATATAGTTCACGCCGTGATCAATGGCATATCTGAGCATCTCGGTTGATGTTTTTCATCGATTTGACCGCCCTTCGTCACCGGAAGACGCATGCAACCGAATCCTAGGATTGAGAGGTCGGATAGGACTCCCTTCATTTTCCTATAGAGCATGGTCTCACTTAGACTCCTGATTTTGAAAGAACTTTTTTCTTTCTCAGCTTTGTTTCTGAGTCAATCTCTCTCGCAATTCATCAATGTTCAACGGATTGAGGGGTTTGCATATTATTTCGTTGACTCGGAGTTTTCTGAGATTCTGAGTCGAAGCTGCTTGCATCACCAAAGCTGTATCAGCTCCCCATCCCGTCCCGGCTATTGTTATTACTTTTTCACCAATCTTCAAGATACCGGCATCGGTGGCCATCAGGACTATTTCAAAACATACCTTTACTCCCTGGCAGAAGCATCGCAGCAGATTGGCCATTGTGGTTGCATTATTAGATCCGTAGAATTCGTCGGTATGGAAAAGCATGGTTCCAAAGTGCACTTCGTGTCCTAAATCTCTAAGTGTCTTGACAAGATCTTGGGGAAAGGCATTTGTTTCTCTATGAAAATCAAACTGATGGGGGACAATTATTAATTTTACTCCCTTATTTTCAAAAAAAACTATAGCCTTTCGGGCGGTGGCTCCAGTAGTGGAAGCAAGCACAATTTTCTTGATTCCCAATTCATTTAATCTTTCTTGAACCAATCTGAAGGTAGCTTCCGTATTCTTCGGATCGCTCTCTTCGAAATAAACTACCCTGCTTTCCATGATACTGCCTCATGTTCGTATTTATCTTATTTACATCTTGATTCTTATAAATGAATGTGATGCCATATGTTGGATAGGGGAATAATGGTGATGGATCAGGCTTGTGATCCCGGATACATCCCATTTCTGCGTTATTCGAAAAAATCAAGATGGTGGGCGTGCCTGAGGTTTCTGGATCCCACTCAAGGTCTTTGAAGTGATTTCCTCTTTATCACTTAGGTTCTCAGCGCGTTCGTATTGCTTTACTTGGTAGATTGCATATATTATTCCAGTGAGTGCTGGAGCCAAGAAAAATCCTGTGATTCCAGCGACTAGGCCTCCTCCAATGAAAGTCAGAATGACCAGCAAAGGATGCAGTGACGACTTCGTAGAGACAAAATATGGCCTTATGATGAATTCCGCAAGGTGTACCAGAATTGAGACTACTAAGAAAAAGATCAATGCATCGAAAGCTCCGTATTCAAAGTACCGATAGATCGAAATGGGGATGAACACTAGCCAGGTAAGAAATGGAACCAGTCCTGCAAGGAAAACTATGCTTGCCATGGCCAAAGGACGTGGAATATCGAACAGATAGAAAATAATAACGGATACAATCATTCCAACGATAGATGTATAGATACTTCCGACGAATATGCCACTTAGAGTTTGGTCTATTTTAGCGAAATATTTTCGGTTGATTTCCAGTTTTTTGGGAGGAAGTATACCAATTAATACGTTCTTCAAACCAGTTCCATCTAATAATAAAAAAAAACAGACTAGGAAAGAGAGTACAAAGTTGAGAAGCCGTAGTGGCACAGTCGCAGCCATGGACATTACAGTATCTACGATGCTCTTTAAGCCTCCAGTCAACTGGTCGAGAAAGATTGGAGGAACATTTAGGTTCCCAATGAATCCTGACGAGGTGCCCGAGAGCTCATCCTTATGATCGACAAGCCAGGTCAGTAGGTTTGCTACTTCAAGAGTTCCCAGTGTTATCACTATGAATAGGGGTATCACAATGCAACAAGTTGCCAAAAACGACCCAAGCATTTGTCTTTTGCCAAAGAGGTCTTTGATCGGTCGTCCAACATAGGCAAACACGACACCCAGAACCATGCTATCCAGCAATGGAAAAACCATAAGAGATACTAGAATCAATGATAAGATAACGGCCACATAAGGCCATATGTTATTCTCGTCAAGCCAACTCTGCAATCCGATCTTCATTGAATGAAAACAATCTACTCTACACCTTGGAATAAATACATTTTTAATACGACTATTTTTTTGTTGCCAGAATTGTTGAATTAGAATGGCGTATTTAAGATCCAATTTCTCAGGTCAACTTTTTGTATAGATAGAATTAGTAAACAGGCTAGAGACTAACGTCATCCGAATAGATCCTTTAAAGTCTCGCCCTAAGCCTATCGGAATCTGTAAGTTGGCGGAGTATAATTAACAGCCACTAATTTTTGTTGAAAATTCAAGAGTATTATTCTCTTCATAATGGCTCGATAATCAACGAAAAATTATGTTAGAATGAGCATGTTCATATCGACCGAAAGCGTAAAATTATTATAGGACTACTCGAAGAGGTTGGGACTGGGGATTCAGAAAGGGTTCTCACTTAATTTGTGGTGCATGAGTTTATGGGTCATGAAAAGATACTTACTTTTATTGCAATAGCTTCTTTATTTTTAGGATTTTATAATTCATGGGCCATCCAAAATCCACCAAACTCAGCAGATCTTGTTAACCAAGGCAATTCATATTTTTCTCAAGGCAACTTTAAAAAGGCCATAAACTGCTATGAGAAAGCATTGAAGCTTCATAGTTCTTATGGAATCTATGCCAGCGCTTTAAAGTATGAAGGATTTGCACTCTTCAACCTGGGGCTCAATAACGGTAGCATGAATATTCAGCTGAACAACGGTTCATTTTCAAATCAGGCTGCAGAACTAATAGAATACTATAATTCTTCATTCTATCGGCCCACCGAGTCAAGCAGGAATTATTTTGAAAATAGCTACCAATACCTAAAGGATGCTACAACCAATAATCCGACAGATTTAGAGGCTTTATTATATGCAGGAATTGCGAGCCTCTATCTTTCACCATCTTCGAGCTACGATCCTCTGGTTGAGTTTGATAACGTCTTGAAGGTTATGGACAGTCTAGCTTACATACAGAAATCTCCTCAAGCAAATACGATAAGAAGTGTTTCATGGTTGGGCAAAGCAGTAGTTTACATGAAGATTGGGGCCATAGACGATGCAGAAGCATGTTTCAGAAATGCAAGATCAATTTCATACAACACGAGCACATCTATAAACTCTTCAAACCTCACAAATCCGGTTTTGTCAATGTCTAGTGTAATGAACCGATAGTTTTCATCAAATTGGAGTTAGAGCAGAAGTATATAGCAGAATAAAGGGCTGTAGAGGTTAAATTGTTGGATCAGCTGCCTAATTATTTTCAGTGGGTTCGGTCTTAATTTTCGTCGATAATGGTGTACTCTTCGGTATCAATGATTCGATCCTTTTTCTTACGATCTTTTTCAATTGACTTCATCAAGTGGCAATAAGCGCGCTAATAGCAGACACAGCTATTGGTTGCCTTGCCCAATATCCTTTCGGTGACTTCAACAATGAGAAAGCGATTACGGCTTAAGCAGGATCTGAAGAAAATTTGGGCTGCTGGCGCTATGAATCGGGTTTGTCTATGGTTTGATTGATCCATTTATTGATTTCATCAATTTTTTTTCTGAAATGAAGTTGCCTTTAATCATTTTGTTCAGAAGAGCTGCCCCAATTAGGGCCATCATCAATTTCATTAGCTTGACCATTTAAACAATCTAATATGACCACACCAATATTTATATCCGGGGCTCGATCGATATTCAATACAACAGAAGTGGTTCCAAAAGAGCCCGAATCATCCGGAGGGGACTCAATTTTGATTGACCTTCAGCTTGAGTCGTTATATCATCGAATCCTGATCTCTGCAATCTGATAAATGGTCTCCTAGACCTACGAAAACATACCAAATGAGCTCAATAAAAAAAATAGAAAGCATTAAGGTTTTGTGCCTTCATTATCCTGCTGGAACAATTTTATAGATCTTTCCCGTTGATCCATTAGGCCCAGCTATATCTGATGTCAGAACGTATAACTCGCCATCATCGTCCAATCCAAAGGAACGAATGAATTCATCAACTTTGCCGCTTGGATTGTTAGCGATTTTGATCTCCTCCAAGTTCCACAATCCTTTAGCGGAAGGAGTAGCTGCGAGCAGCGTACCATTGCCTTTGGTAAAGTTGTTGGACCAATCTGCGAAGATGTACTTTCCGCTAATCTCTGGTAGCGCCTGGCCGCGGTAGACGTAGCCACCGACCACAACTTTTCCTAGATCATGGGCGTACTCGATTATAGGGTCAATCAGTGGCTCGCCACTAATTCCTTTATCCGGACAGGTGGATGGAGATTCGTTTGGATTCTTCGGATTGAAGCAGTGCGTACCCTCTTTGATATTCCAGCCATAATTGCCTCCCTTGGTTGCCAAGTCTACCGCCTCCCAAAGATTTTGGCCAGCGTCAGAGATGAAAAGTCCATGATCCCCTTCTGTATCGAAGGATATTCTCCAAGGATTTCTAAGTCCTAAGGCATAAACCTCTGGAAGTATGCTTTTCTGGCTAATGAATGGATTATCAGCAGGGATGCCGTAAGCTTTACCTTCGCTTATATTGTTAACATCGATGCGCAGGATTTTGCCGAGGATAGTCGTTGTGTTCTGGCCATTTCCGTCCGGCTGATGTCCAAGGCCTACATCGTTAGCGCCACCGCCATCTCCAAGAGGCACATAAAGATAACCATCTGGACCGAAAGCAATGGTGCCACCATTGTGGTTCATCTGGGGCTTGTCCACTTCCAGAAGTACCTTTTCTGAGCTCATATCGACCTTATTCGGGTTGTCTTTAGAGACCCTAAACTCCGACAAGTGATTTGTGCTATTCCAGTTATCTGGAGCACCCGGTCTTAAAGGTGCACTATAAAAAATGAAGACTCGCCCATTGTTGATGAAGTCTGGATGGAAGGCCAGTCCCAGAAGACCTCGTTCATCATATCTAGTATTTAGTCTTACCATTCTATCTTTGACATCCAAGAAGGGTTCGGTTAACACCGTGCCATTGGAATTGATAATTTTTATTACACCTGTTTGGTCAACAAGAAACATTCGTCCCGTGCCATCACCTGGGCTGATGAATTCCATCGGGGCGGTAAATCCTTCAGCCACTAGCTGCAGCCCAAGAATTGGCATTTGTGCCATAGCAATTGATGCTAATAGAACAAATGTTAACAATGCCAGTATTAATTTCGTTTTCATATATAATCATCCCATAACCAAAGTCAAATCCTACTATGTTGCTAATTATTTAAAATTCTTATTGGTTGACTTGAGCACTGTCAAATCATTCTTCATGAACAATCAAGACAGGCACCTTTGAGTGGCGAACCACTCTTTCTGCAATGCTGCCAATAAGAACCTTTCTCCGACCTGTTTTGCCAATGCTTCCCACAACAATGAGATCCATTGCGCCGTATTCAGCCAATCTTAAGATCTCGTTGGCTGGATGCCCCTCGATGATCATCTTCTCACATTGAACACCTGACTCTTTTGCCAAATCTTCAATTCGGTTTGTGGCTTTCTTCCCAGCTTCCGACAGTGCCATCCTTAGGTCATTAATTGTCTTATCTATAGCATGTGGACTAACGCCGCCGAATGGTGGAACTAGGTTCCCTACTGGGATATACAAATTTAAATCTGCAATATAAACAATATTGGCTAAGCCTTTTGATAACTTGGCTATTTCAATACCGATTCTAGCGGCTTGCTCGCTATGTCTTGATCCATCAGTTGCAATGAGGATTCTCTTGAACATTTATAATAGAATTTCTTTGTTCAAAGAGCTTAATGATTTTGGTTGTTAAACTTAGGCTAAGCGGTTGGATATACGACCTCCAAATGATATTTATTTTTTCTCCTATACACCTGCAAGATACTCATAGGGAATGATAAACGGGTATTCCGTTTCGATTTACGGGCAAATTTTGGTCTATCAAAAAAAGTAACTAATGTCGTCCCATTTGCCATAATATATTACACCTTGCGAAAGCTGCATTTGGCGGTTGGCTATGCCGCAAATTTCATCCTAAAAGATATACACTCAGGCGGTTCTTAATCTTCGTTCTTTCTGGGTTGTCCGCTAAAAATTTTCTATTATTTCCCATTGTGATGGTGGTGGTGCATCTTTTTTGCAAACCACATGAGGGCTAGCAAGCCAATTGCCAACATTATAAGCCTTTTCATATTTTATTCACCTAAATTGAAATTATATCTGAACCTCTAGAAATAAGAACTTTGTTACTCCTTGGTTCAAGATACTCTAGGTTTCAGGCAACTACTCAGGTATCCTGAGCCGAATTTGTCAGAGGTCCATCTAGTGCTCTGGAACATTAATTTTGCAAATTAAAGTAATGCCTCTGAAGTTTTACTCGAGCATCATTTTTATTGAATCTCCATCGTACTGTTGCCACGATTGCATTCCTTTCTTTCTCCCAAGCACCAACCTCATCGGCAAGCTTCTCCATATTTCCGATCCTGCGATCCAAACATTGCTTTGATAGAACTGAGAGTTCTATCTCAACCATATTAAGCCAGCTACCTTTCTTAGGAGTATAATGAAATTCAAACCTCTTTGCCAGCTCGAAAGCTTCATCAGGCGTTTGAGCTTCATAAAATGAACCTGGCGTGTGGGTGTTGAGGTTGACCTGGACCAGCAGAATGGAATCCGCGTCCGGATAATGCTGAGCAAGCGTTTTCATAAATTTCGCATAATCAACCTTTGTCCGATGTTCCTTAACACAAGTCACCCTCTTACCTGCGTGAGGTTCAAAAGCCATAAAGATGCAACATGTGCCATTGCGGATGTATTCATAATGCTCCTTCTTCGGACTTTCAGTCTTCATCGGAATCGGAGTAATGGCATCGCCAATCAGCTGGCATGGCCTCTCATCAAAATAGATAACTGGGCGTTTCGGATCATAAGGTTGTTCATAAAGATCCAACACATCCTCCATGTGCCTGATAAAATCGCTCGTTATCTTTCCTATGCACCAGCGAGTATTTAGCCACGGTTTGATTTCATTTTTTTCAATAGCCTTTGAACGCTCATGTGGGAGATGGAATCTACAGCCTCCAGCTCAACAAGCCTATCTGCCAGAAGCCTAAGCGTCCATTTTGATCTCCCATCAGGCGGCTCAGTACAGGCAAGAAGGGTCAATTGTGCTTCTATCCTCCCATCTATCTTTGAAGGAGCTCCACTGCGAGCTTTCTCATGCAATGCAAATTCCAGACCACCCTCGCAGTATCTCTTCCTTATCCTGGTTGCTGTTGATTTGCTAACTTTTATTGCTCCCGCAATCTCCTCATCATCTCGCCATTCGTCGGCTAAAAGCAGTATCCTGGCCCGAGTCAGACTTCTTGCAGAGGACTTACCTCGGCGAAGATATTTGCTTAGTTCCTCTCGCTCTTCTTCCTTCAGTCTGACAAAGTACAATTTTTTCCTTGACACAATCTGTATTGTAAAGCAAGTGATAAAATTTAAAATTTTTGTTACTTAGCACTAGCTTGAGATATCTGTAAAGACTTTTAACACCTTCCTATTAACGACTACACGTAGATGAGGCACATCATTGCCTGATCATAGTTGAGCCTGCTCCAATATTATACAAAGACTCATAAGAACTTGGTTGGAGTATATTGCCAAGGCCATGAAGCATGCTTCCTACGAGGGTGATGGTGCTGTTATGCTCGGGTGGATTCGACCCATTATTGGAGGGTTTGGCAAAGATTGCCTATCGTGTATTCTACTTGGAGGAAGGCTCACGAGATCTGCTTAGAACTGACAGCCAAGACCTAGCAGAAGATGAAGAACCAGTTCAACTTGGGAGGCGTTTTGGAGCGGTGCTTTGACTTCCACGATTACATCTCAGTTCATGAGGGTAGATAATGTGTTGATATCGCAGCTGATCCTTCAAAATATAGAGACATTGCTAACCCAGAAACATTAGTGAAGGTAAATTGAGTAGACATTAAAGAGATCGAGGCAGACCTAAGTTTACTTTGTTATTTTGTCGAGCCTTCCGCGCCAGGGATTATTCGAGTTGAATACCGGTGGCAGCACATAGCCACCCGGCCTATAATTAGGCGAATAGAAGGATGGAAGGACACCGTAATATGGAACTCCAGCAGTTGTATATGCATTA
>JALHSR010000290.1 GCA_022865315.1 Methanotrichaceae archaeon
AGCTTGATCTTGATATCGTTATCACTCTCTACTGCTAAGCTCTCCTCCAGTTCCTCAGCCCGCTCTACTCTGATGATATTCCCCTTCATATGGATATATTAAGCAACGCATTATTTTATGTATTTCGGTGAACTATAATTGTGTCTGTTAGGCCGGAATATCCTAGCATATCGGCTTTTTGGCCGAGTGCTAGACGCACAATAGAATCATCACAACTAAATCCACTCTAATTATCATGCAATTATCTCTTCACGATGAGTTCATTAATTGGAGTTCGTAAAAAAAGGTTTCTGGATTTTCTACACTAGGATGCCCTGCTGGATGGATAGATTGCAGACAGGGAGCCAGCAATTGTGCGCCATCCAGCACTTTCAGGAAAATGATCACGGGATAATGGGAATAAATTAAATAGCAACCCCAACATGACCGGTATGAGAATAACGATATTTGCTATTTACGGAATAAGTAACCAATCCATACGTTACCTCCCCATCTATCTTTATTGCTCTATCCAATATATATATAAGATTTAAAGATTATAAATCTGATCGTCGAACGTAAACCTATCCATAAAAAAGAGAAGAGTTGTTGCTATCATGAGTATTGATTATGATCAAAATGGACTCAACCTCACTGAGCACGATACCCCTGAAGAAAATAAAAAATGGTGGGAAACATCAGAAGGCCACAGATTTGCAGGCGAGGTGCTGCAACTACGAGTTAGGCGCGATATCATGAAATTCATTGGCATGGGTATTAAAACCAAGATGGAGATAGAGAAAACCTTTGGATTGAGTGAGAAGGTGACCGGGCTGCATATCTCTCTTCTGGAAAAGGCAGAGATGATCGAGAGGGTCGATGAGGGGTATAGATCCACCCTCATTGGCACCGCTTATCTGAAGAATTTTGAGGACTTCTCGCCTTAAATCCAATTGGGATCACGTTGATTCAAATATCAATAGACGGCCGTTATCTTCTATTTGAGGCATCTAGAATCTCACCAAATAGTAAAATCTACGCATAGAGGAAGGGCCCTAGAGATACACCTGGACTGACAGCCAAGACATGGCAGAAAATGAAAGATCAGTTCAACTTGGAGGCGTTCTCATAATCCGGTCAAGGCTTAGTGGATGGGGCATCCATTGTGATGTGGTCAATCCTACGATGTTTAATTCGTATATGCAATCTTTTTGGACATGAATATTGAACGACATTTAAGATATAGAACCATATTGGGAGCCGAATTTATCAGCTCCTGCTTGCCGGTAAATTGTATTCAATTATATAAAGGATCGGCATGCATAGTGGTAATTAAGAATTATTAAAGGGATTTCCGCACCAATTCCCATGTAAAACCTTCATACCTGATAAGAGAAGGAGCTTATCCTCCTGGACTCGCTTTTCTATTTATTACCTCATAACCAACTCTGAACAGAGATCGAATAATTTCCTCCAAGCTCATCTCAGCCTGGACGGAGGATGAACCGATATCTACTGATTTGGTCTTCTTGATACCCTCATCCTGATACATCTCTCGATTCATCAACAGATGATACATAGCACTTTTCTAGCCAAAGCAGCCGCGGCAAAATTGTAACCTTTTTTAGCCTGAGCCCTAAGGAAGAATCTCTTTAGTTTAGATCTATTTGTTCGGGCTATGACTTGAGCAACCTCGACGAGTATCCTTCTGATATTCCTTGATCTGTGTTTAGTGATGCTTCCAGTTACGAGCTTATCAGCTAAATGATAACGGTTCGAACAAGACCTACCCAGGCTGACGGTCAAAACCTGGCAAAAGATGAAGGATCAGAAGACTTTGGAGGGGTTCGTTCTCATGATTTGGAATAAAAGGTGTGAATGGGGTATTCATTGTGACATGGTCAATTTAAGATGTTCGAATTGGAAGGTAGTTAAGGAGACTCTAGCCAATATGATTGAGCAGCATATAGCGGAAAGTTAGCTGTTTTAGATAGAAATTTAATTTGACTTGTTGCTGCTTAAGACTCATATCTTCCTAATTCCAGGTTATTCGATTAAAGTGCTTTGGCGTGTTCAGCTAATTCGAAAAAGATTTATCCTGTATTCTTCTGTAATGCTGATCTAATCGTTTGTGGAGATGATTAATTATGGGAATACATAGCGAATTCAAAGAACTTACACTCAAGGGAAATGTGGTGGATTTAGCAGTAGCATTTATTTTAGGTGCAGCCTTTAGCAAGATAGTCAATTCGCTGGTCAACGATGTTCTCATGCCGCCCATAGGCATGGCATTGGGAGGCGTGGACTTTTCAAGTCTTTTCATTTCATTGGATGGACTGAGCTATCCTTCTTTAGTTGCCGCTACCGCTGCGGGTGCTCCTACGATTAATTACGGGGTTTTCATAAATACTATTTTGGAATTCTTGATCGTGGCTTTAGCATTATTCTTTGTCATTAAGGGAATTAATAAATCGAAAAGTAAGGAAGAAGCTCCTTTACCTAATACGAAAGAGTGTCCTTATTGCAGAGAGAGCATTCCAAAAGAGGCAGTTCGTTGTCCGCATTGCACATCAGGTCTGACCAATGCCTGAGCCTAAACTTTTTTCCAGTCGGCTTAATCTTGATACCCACTTTCTTGCATATGGAAAATCTTTAAAATACCATCCGGAAAACTCAAAATCTTCACAAAAGGAGCACAGTTGCTTTTATATTTGAGCCAATTTGTTCATATGAAACGAAAAACGAGAGAAAGTCTTTTCATCTTTTTGCTGGCAATTGGAGCCTTGGCCGCGCTGTGGTTCGTCCTCTCAAGCCTTAGGATTGTTGTAGTTGCTTTTATGTCCGGGAGGGTACTTGGACTCTTAATATTATAGTCTTCCGCACAACTTCTAATAATCAGATTGTATTGTAATTAGTCCCCTCTAAGAATCTCCTTATCCAGCCTTTGGCATAACTGATCGAACATGAGAGCGCATTCCATTGGTCAGATATGAGTTTCTTCATGCTC
>JALHSR010000291.1 GCA_022865315.1 Methanotrichaceae archaeon
TCGAAATTATCATTTCTACATTTTTGTATCCGACGCCTTTGACAGAGGCCTTTTCGTACATGTAGTTAGCAGCTCCGGCCATACCTACAAGGGCCATTGCAATGATCAACAAAACAACTAATCCTTTCTTCATTTCGTTCCCACCTCCTTGTTAAGAACGTTTAATGCTCGGGGACCGGAGCCGTCCATCAGGACTTTACTCCCTCCCTCACAGCCCACCTTCACGAAGGGTCCCTCCCAAACTCTCCAACGAGCCTGAGCCCTTTCCCCCCTAACTATGTGGGTGCACCTGATCTCATGTTTCATGGATAATATTTGAGTGTTTTGCTCAGGCACGGTGATTTAGTGAATCCTAATGAAATATAAACATATCGAACAAGATGATACCACTTTCACAGTATTACGGCCTCTACAACTCTCGTTTCTAGAAAAGGTTTCATCAAGTTCTTTAAAAATTAGATTTATGCTCCGGTCGGGATTTGAACCCGAGTCTTCGGCTCGAAAGGCCGGAATGATTGACCGGACTACACTACCGGAGCATTGTTGACGCTTCTGCATATCGTTTGCGTCCCAGGCGGCTATTTCCAGCCTGATCTTGAGGGTATGCACGAATATATGTACATTTCCGAGACGGATAGTCCCGGGCGGATTCGAACCGCCGTCGCAGGCTCCAAAGGCCTTCAGGATTGACCGCTACCCCACGGGACTGCGCTGTGCCTTACTTCGGCTCTAAGACGGTGATCCACACAAGATATATATGGGTTTTACCGGACTGTAACTGGAATGAAGCTTCTGGCTAAAGCGCAATCAAGCCAGCGCAGGCTGATTGAGATATTGAGAGTTATTGATGAAGCTGATAAACCTATTGGAGCTAGAACAATATCTGATTCTCTGAGTGATCGTGGCTATGATCTGGGCGAACGAGCAGTAAGATACAATTTGAAGATTCTGGACGAGCTGGGGTTTACCGAGAAACAGGGGTATAGCGGACGTGTGTTAACGCAATTAGGATTCCGCGAGCTCGAAAATGCTCTGATCAACGATCGCATTGGTTTCATAAATACTAGAATCGAAGAATTCATGTTTAGAGCGAGCTTTGATCCAGATACGTCAACGGGGAAGGTGGTCGTCAATACGAGTCTGCTAGATAAAGCAGATTTTGAGAAAGCTGCAGATGTGCTGCTAAATGTATTTAATGCTGGATATTCGGTAAGCAAGCGAATATTCATAGTTGACGAGAACGAGGAATTACCATCTTTTGAGGTCCCAGCTGGGTGCCTAGCAATTGCTACGTTATGCAGTATAACATTGGATAGCATGCTAATGAAACGTGGTATTCCTATAACCACAAGTTATGCCGGTATAGTGGAGATTCGGGAAAGGTTGCCCAGGAAATTCACCGATCTGATTGCATACACAGGCTCCTCATTAGATCCTATGAAGATTTTTATGGCTCGTAAAATGACAGCCGTTATAGATGCTGTTTATGCGGGTCAAGGAAAGGTACTGACCAATATCAGAGAAATTCCTATGACTTCCATCGATCTAGCTAGGACGTTGCTCGATACGGCTAAAGCATCGGGTTTGGAAGGACTAATTGGAATAGGGTTACCCGGCGAACCAGTGTTGTGTTGCCCTGTCGGAGCAGGCAAGATTGGAATTGCAATATGCGCAGGCGTAAATGGTGCTGTGGCGGCGGAGGAACAGGGCATGAGAATCAAGACGACTCCCATTTCTACTTTAGTCGAATATAGTAAGATGAGAGAATTAACATAGATCACTTCTTGCTTATGCATTCTGCAATGAACCAGGATAATGTTTTATATACCCGTGTTCTTGAGAGCTTGAGTTGCGTCTATACGAGGAAGTAAGATGGATTTCAGGATAGTTATTTCAGATCCCACGAGCGGCAGAGCTCATCAAATTGAACTGAAGGATCCCAGCTCGAGCAAGTTTGTTGGAAAGCGCATTGGTGACAGGATAAGCGGTGATGTTCTGGGTCTACCAGGATACGCTGTTCAGATAACAGGTGGCAGCGATCGCGAGGGTTTCCCTATGCGTGCCGATCTTCCTGGAACAAAACGCAGGCGTTTGTTAGTGGCTGGAGGTACAGGATATCATGCGGATGCATTGGGCAAAAAGAAACGCAAAAGCATCCACGGCAGAGAGATCTCTTCGGATATTGGACAGATAAATGTAAAAATTGTAGAATCCGGGTCCAAGCCTTTAGGAGAGCTACTTGGAGTGGCGCCCAAGGAAGAGAAGAAATAATTGGTCTGCAGGCTGGTTTATTGCTCCGGCCAAACTCTTATTCAGTCTTAAAAGGAAAACGACTTTTTTTTCTGCTCACAGAGAAATTATTTTACGTCGTTATTCTTGCCCAACAACTTTTGAATTAGGTTCAGCTCAGCTGGCATTTGTGCCCTCATCATTGATTTCATCTGATTAGGTGCAAGTACGGAAAATAAAGCATCAATCAATCTATCGTTGTGCATCACAATATCGACTAGGCGCCTTATCTGGACCGAGCGCTCTAGTTCATTGCCAAACGCCTCTTGTATACGGGAGCTATAATCCTCTATCGAGCAGGTACCTTTCAAATATCCGGCCGCGATTTCGCCAGCGATCCTGCCTGCAACCATCGCTAGCGGAATTCCACCTCCGCTTGTGGCCATTACATGCCCTGCCGCATCTCCCGCAAGAAGCAATCTACCTTTCTGAACTTCTCTTCGGGACCCCCCCGCGGGCACTAAGCCACGCATGACTCCTAGAATCTCTCCTTTTCGGAGTCTCTCTGAGGCCACCGGATGCATTTTTATAAAATCATCCAAAACTCCATGAAGGCCATTTTTGCCTAAGTACGAAGCTCTCACTCCAATTCCAACATTAGCAGCGTCATCACCTAATGGGATAATCCAGGCATAACCACCTGGTGCCCATTGAGCGCCAAAATACATCTCAGCTGCTTTATTATCTATATTCACATTTACCATTTCGTACTCAAGACATAAACCCATTTCCTGAGAACCAATTTCCATGGATTTGGCCACGCTAGATAAAGGTCCATCTGCACCTATCACGACTTTAGGTCGAAACGATCCACTAAACCTTCCAAAAAGCTTCAATTGGCCGTTTATCAACGCGGCGCGGGTCGCGGGCAATATCTTAGCTCCTGCTTTCGCCGCCCGCGAAGCTAGATGTCGATCGAAGGCGCGTCGATCCAGAATCCTAGCTTTAACAGAAAACTCTTTGCTTTGGCCTGATGGTGCGTAGATCCTTTGTATATTGGTACGATGACGAATGCAATATTCTGGTACATCTTTTAGCGTAATTGGTAGCTGGGCATGGGGTATCATTTCTTTCAGTTCCGCGGCCTCAGGCAAAAATCCCCCGCATTGCACTGGTGTACCTATCTCGTTCTTACGTTCGATAAGCACTAAATCGGTACCCGAAATAGCTGCCACTTCGGCTGCAGTGGACCCGGCTGGACCTGCGCCTATCACAGCTAAAGAGATCTCTTGGCTCATACTTATTGTGGAGATGGACTCAATCCAAATTCGAGTAAGGCATCTTCTATCTCCCCAAAACCTAGAACTAGCTCGTCTTTTTCCTGATTCACTTTTTCTAGCTCTGGCTCGGAAGATAACCAAATCTGAAGCAAATCGCCACGAACCATCTTGACGCATGCCAGCATATCTGCTTGAGAGAGCCTGTAAGCCACATGACTTCCGGTCGGGGTGTACCAACTTGGATGCAGAATTTTTAGCCTATCCACAAATAGATTCCAATCTAGTTCGGCAGATATCACTGCTCCGTCTGCTTTCACAGGTATGAGATTAACATAAAGACGCAAATGAGCCCTTTCTCCAGCCACTTTCTCCTCAATTTTTCCAAGAATCTCAAAGTGTCGCGCACTTCTTTTATCTATTGCGGGCATTTTGCCACGAAATATCTCCGCTGCCACATCGGAGAAGAACGGAGCCAATCGGATACTTTCAGTCGGTTTCGTCATGAGAGAAATGCACACGAAAAAGAGTGCGCTCATGACTAGCCCTACCAGAACGCCGTGTTCGATCAGATATGGTGAAACCGAGTCTAGAGGCTGTTTCATCCAAAAGAGCTCATAAGAAATTAGGAGAATCTGAGAACCTCCTCCCGCGATGAGTGCTGCCAGGGCACCCCATTTGGTAGCCCTTCTCCAATAGAGTCCCCCTATCAGTGGGAAGACGTATGATGTAGTGCCAATTACTGTAGCTATTATTACCGCTTCCATTATGCTCTCAGACCTCAAGGCAATAGCAGCGGAGATAGCGATCATCACAACCACCAGAATTCTGTTGACAATCATCATCTCTTTCATTGTAGCGGAAGGTCGAAGATGCCTTTGAATTACATCCCTGGAAATACAGGAAGCGCCCGAGGTAGCGAAGGTGCTGGTGCATGACATGGAGGCTGCAGCAAAGCCGATTGCAAGCAAACCAATCAGCATCGGAGGAACGTTATCCGTTATGAACTTCAGATAGAGCATTTCCGCTTCAATTTCGCTTGTAGGCAGGGGATAAAGGGCACTGAGACCTATGGCCGTTACTAAACAACATAAATAGACCAATGTCAAAAGCCCAGCGCCCATAACAAGGCTGTGTCTGGCCGTCTTTATATCACGAGCCGCCCAAATTTTTTGCCACGTATCTTGTTCGGCTACCCAGCCTGGAAGAAGAGCGAACTGTAATACTAGCGCTCCAAAAACGCCACCTATGAAAAATGGGTTCCACCAATCTAAATCACGCCCTTGCATCGTGGCGGCTAAGGAAATTCCTTGTTGCCATGGTATGGCCAATGCCAGCAGAGCTACAAAACCAGCTAATCCAGCCAAAAGAAGGAATTGCAAAATATCTGTTTGGACTACCGCGCGAAAGCCACCCACGCTGACATAGAACGCTACCGAAGCGGCCATGATTAGTACAGCATATACAGGATCGACTCCGAAGAAAGTACCCAATACAAGCTTGAAACCTATGAAATCAACTACAGAGAATAGTATCATCATAATCGCAATAGCTACTGCAACTGGAGCGCGGATAATTGGGTCGTACCTTATTTCCATCAATTCGGGCTGAGTCAATGCTGGTATATTTTTGATCCTGCCAGCTATGATGGCTATGATTAACAGAGCTGCAATATTGGGAAAAATCCACACCCATATCGAACCTACTCCAATCAGCAGGAAAAGGCCTGTTGAAAGGAGTAAAGCACTAGCTGTTATCCATGAGGCAGCGTAGGAGAATCCTAGTGGAATTGCGCCAAGTTCTCTTCCTGCCAGAAAGAAATCTGCCATGGATCTTTGGCCGCGAGAGGAGATCAGACCTATGCCCACCAAGGCGGCTATATAAATTGCCAGCAGTATAAGAAAGAGGTGATACGGATCCATTTGTTTACGGGCTTGGTACTGGTTGTATTTAATATATAGGGGCGGATTGAGCTTAGAATTATGGAGGCCGAATCGATTTTTTTGAATAAAATTTTCGTTATTTTGGAATACTCCAGGAGCAATTAGTCATCACTAACTACTTAAATAGAGGACTCACTGCCTCATCTGAGGTCGTCAGATGAGGAGTGACGTTACTAAGGTTGGGGCGGAACGTGCCCCTCACCGAGCTCTACTAAAGGCTACCGGTCTTACTGATGAGGAAATAGGGCGTCCTTTCATAGGCGTAGTAAACTCTTGGAATGAATTCATTCCAGGGCATATCCACTTGGACAAAATTGCCCAAGCAGTAAAAGCAGGAATAAGATTCGCTGGTGGCGTACCATTCGAGTTCCAGACCATTGGGGTTTGCGATGGTGTGGCGATGGGTCACAAAGGTATGAGATACTCCCTTCCAAGCAGAGAGCTGATCGAAGATTCAATAGAAATCATGGCTGAAGCCCACCAGCTTGATGCGTTGGTTATGATACCATCTTGCGACAAAATCGTACCTGGCCATCTAATGGCAGCAGGACGACTAGATCTGCCTACTATAGTAGTAACCGGGGGGCCTATGCTTCCTGGGTATGCATATGATAAGGAATTGGATCTGATAAACGTCTTCGAGGGCTGGAGAGCCGGAGGGGATTCGTTATACATCTTGGAAGAGATGGCTTGCCCTGGAGCCGGTTCGTGTGCTGGTCTATTCACTGCTAATACTATGGCCTGCCTTACTGAAGCCATGGGACTGAGCCTTCCAGGTTGCGCAACCACTCATGCCGTAGATGCCAGAAAGATCCGGATTGCTAAGCGGTCGGGCATGAAAATCATGGAGTTGATAGAACGCAATTGTACTGCTCGTCAAATTGTTACCAAGAATTCATTGGAAAATGCGATTCGCATTGATATGGCTATAGGCGGCTCAACGAATACGGTTTTGCATCTGCCAGCCATCGCCGCGGAATTTGGCATAGATCTGAGTCTGGACGAGTTTGATAGGTTCAGCCGCGAGACACCCCATTTGGTAAATCTCCGGCCAGGTGGACCTTACCATATGTTGGATCTGGATAGGGCGGGAGGTGTACAGGCCGTGCTCAGCCGTTTGCAGTCCTCAATCTATCAGGATGTTCTAACTGTCACGGGAAGGACCATGAGAGATGAGCTGGCCGATTTCAAGCCTGTTAATCCTGAGGTTAATTCGAAGGTAATTGCGACGATTGAAGCCCCAATACATCCGGAGGGCGGCATAGCTATACTCTACGGAAGTCTAGCTCCGGAAGGAAGCGTGGTCAAGCAGACTGCTGTATCTACCAACATGCTCAAGCATACCGGACCTGCAGTGGTTTTCGACTCAGAAGAAGAATCGATGGCCGGAATTGTAGGAGAAGAGGTGAATCCAGGCGATATAGTCGTAATTAGGTATGAGGGTCCGAAAGGCGGTCCAGGAATGAGGGAGACTTTAGCACCTACTGCGGCCATAGCGGGGGCTGGTCTTAGCGAGTCTGTTGCCCTCATAACGGACGGCAGGTTTAGCGGAGGAACACGTGGGCCCTGCATTGGGCATGTTTCACCTGAAGCTGCTGTGGGTGGACCCATCGCTATGGTAAAAAATGGCGATACGATCTTGGTGGATATTCCAGGCAGGAAGCTCGACCTGCTGGTAAGTCAAAAGGAAATGGACAAGCGAAGAGCTGCCTGGAAAGCGCCAGAGCCCAAGATTAAGACCGGAGTTTTGGCAAGGTATAGGGACTCGGTTACATCTGCTAGCAAAGGTAGCGTGCTGAGATGACCGGGATTAGATGTTTTGTGGCTGTGGACTTGCCAGCTAGCATGCGCGAAGAGATCGAAGTGGTGCAAAAAGAAATTGCTACCGAAGGTCTGAGGCTAGTCCGGCCAGAGATAGTACATGTGACGCTGAAGTTCTTGGGAGACGTGCCTGAGGAGAAATTGGAAAAGATCGTCCAGGCTCTGCAAGAAGTAAAATTAGCTTCCTTCCCAGCGGGCATTAGAGGGATTGGTGCCTTTCCTGGCAGATCTATACGCGTAGTTTGGCTGGGATTAGAAGGCGATTTCAAGCCTCTCTACCTGGCGGTGGAGAATGCACTCAAACCTTTCAATTTTCATAGTGATGATAGGGGCCTCAGCCCTCATGTAACCTTAGGAAGAGTCGGACGGCCCAATTCCGATACCTCCCGGGCAATTTCTTCTAAGATGGCGCAGTTCTCCGATATAGACATAGGCCAGTTCTTCGTAGATCGATTCTTTCTGAAGAAGAGCACTCTAACTAGGGGAGGTCCGAGATACGACGACATTGAAGAGTATCCTCTCCGAGCTGCGTAATGAAGTATTAAGAAGGATCAAGCCTAAGCCAGAGGAAAGAGAGCGATTAAGGACGGTTGCAGACTCCCTCCTCTCCAGGATAGAAAATCTGGCTCAATCCGAGAAGATAAGATGTGCACCTGTGCTGGTGGGATCAGCAGCAAGAGGAACCTGGCTCTCGGGAGATCATGACCTAGATATTTTTCTAGCCATCCCACCGAATGAAGATTTAAATCGAGCCCTGGAATTGGCCAGAAAAGTTGCACCAATATACGAAGAGAAGTACGCAGAGCATGCCTATGTGCACGCAATCATTGACGGATTTGATATCGATCTGGTACCGTGTTTTCACCTGGAATCTGCTTCATGTATGAAGTCGGCGGTGGACCGGACTCCATTTCACAACAAATATGTTACCTCCAGAATAAAAGGCCTGGAGGATGAGGTCCTCCTTATCAAGCAGTTCATGAAAGGCGCAGGAGTATATGGATCCGAACTCAGAATAGGCGGATTCTCTGGCTACTTAGCAGAACTTCTTATATTGCATTATGATTCTTTCTTGGCCGCATTAGAGGCTGCTAGTTCATGGAAGCCTGGGGAGATAATCGATCTGGAAGGCCATTCTTCGCGAAGCCACCAAGAGCCATTAGTTGTCATAGATCCCATAGATCCGAGTAGAAATGTGGCAGCCGCACTCACTTTAGACAAGATGATGCAATTTACAGCCGCATCGAGGTGCTTCCTAAGACAGCCTGCATTGAATTTCTTTTTTCCTCCGGAACAAAGGCCACTTTCTGATCAAGAGTTGCTCGAATATATTGAAGAGAGATCTAGTCTCTTCATTTTAATAGAATTCTCCAGTCCAAACGTCGTGGATGATGTCCTCTTTCCGCAACTAAGAAAGGCTGAACAATCTATTCGGGCTTTGATCGAGCGGCAAGAGTTCTCCGTGCTTCGCAGTGACGTAGGATGTTATGGGATTAAAGCATTTATTCTGCTTGAGCTGGACGTCTGGGCGCTTCCAAACGTGCGCAGAAGCATTGGCCCGCCTGTCTGGGTAGAAATGCATTTAGATAGGTTCATATCCTCCCATCCCTCACCGCTTTCTGGACCGTATATCGAGAATGGTCATGCTATAGTGGAGATACCAAGAAAGTTCACCCGAGTTCAGGACCTCTTGCTAAAGGAGATGGCGAGATTGTCTTTGGGGAAGCACATTAGCGAAGAAATTTGCCAAGGATACAATATATATATTGGAGCAGAGCTAGCCCGCATCAAAGACATTGATTTTAGGATATTCCTGGCCGATTATATGATGGCCAAGACCAGGATCATCTAGCGAAAGCAACTCCAATAAGCGCTATGGATCTTCTTCATTTCATTGATCCTCTGAGTTATCCTCTGATCTGTGCCTGAAATTGAGGGAACCTGGCCGCTGAATGCTTTCAATTCTGCTGATACAGCTTCAGCTTGAGCCTCCAGGTTATAGCCGCCTTCCAAGGCTGCAGCTAAACGTCCTCCACAACATTGCCTAGCTATTTCATTGATTAACCCTGCAAGGGCCCCAAAGCCATCAGCGGTGAGGTTCATACCTCCCAATGGATCATTTCTATGGGTATCTTGGCCTGCCGAAATCAAGACAATATCAGGTTTGAGTTCCATTGCTATAGGTTTTAGGAGTTCTCGGTAAACTTGCAAATATCCCTCGTCACCTGTGCCGGAAGGAATAGGTACATTGATTTTAGAACCCTCCGCACCATCAGAACCTACTTCTGTAGCACGTCCAGTTCCAGGATAATGAGGGAATTGGTGGGTAGAGAAAAATGTTACAGATTTGTCCGTATAGAATATTGCGTTAGTACCGTTTCCGTGATGAACGTCCCAGTCGACTATTAACACCTTTTTGAGACCTCTTGCCTGGGCATGCTTGGCGGCTATTGCAACATTATTAAAGATGCAGAAGCCCATGCCTCGGTTTGGCAATGCATGATGTCCTGGTGGTCTAACTAGAGCAAAGGCATTATCGAATCCATCCACGACAGCATCCACGGCAGCGATTGTTCCTCCTGCAGCCATAAGAGCTGCCTCGTAAGACCTTTCTGATAAAACAGTATCCGCGTCAAGATACCCCCCACCTTGTTCACAAATGGCTCTTACTTGGTCGATATAGCGTTTGCCATGAATGGATGCAATTTGATTTAGGGTAGCTGGTTCAGGAGATATATATTCAACTAGTAGGTCGTCTTGTCTAATCCTTTCTAGTATAGCTGTGAGTCGTTCCTTTTTCTCAGGATGGAAACCGGTGTCATGTTCGAGATATATAGGGTGGTAGACAATGCCTGTCCTTGTCATATGATTCATGAATACTTGAACTCATAAAAATGGTTTCGCTAATAATGGGTGAAAAATTCTTTATTAACTTTGAATCCAGTTATCTTCTTCGCTAATCAGATAAATAATTTGATATTTTTTTGGCAAGCCCAAAAATTTACTTCATTATAGTTAATCTAATAACATCAATTTAATATATTTTCAATATTTAATTATTAGTTGGCGCCTTATATATGTTCTAAAATTTTGCCGACAAAATATGAAAACAGAAATATAATATATCAAAATTATGGTATGGATTTGGACTAGGACGCTTTGGATACTGGAATTATGAGGCAAAATTATTACTCATGACCAAAAAAGATATAATAGGGAAATACTCTATCACTACCTTATAATCCCCTTACGGAGGATTAGGAGGGTGATGTAGCTACCTGTAGGTTTGAGTCTGGCTATGCAATGGTATAAGCTCTAGATAGAGGTGCCATTATATGATTAGCATGGCGGGCAAAGACTTATCTAGCAATGTCTTAAGAATAATCAAACTGTATATTGCAAAGTAATTTGAATAGAAAATAGGAGGTTGAAAGATGAATAAATTGGCTACGATTATGTTTACATCGCTAGCATTAATGCTAGCGACAGCTCTAGTAGTTGGCGGGCTTGAGATCCGCGGTGAGGTTGCAACTGGTGACTTCACATGGAATCCTCAAAACTTCGCCGGGTTCTACTACGATTTAGATGACAATATTGGCACTGAGCAGATTACCACAACTATTACCGAAGGCAATAAACTTCAGGAGCCCAATGGCATAATGTATACTACAACTGCCCAGAAGAAGGCCCTTGAGTTCGAAGGCTGGGGTTACTTTAACGTGATTGGCTTCCTGGCCGCGCCCTACTTCGCTGGATATGTGCAGGACGAGAACATTCCCGCTGAGGATCAGGTTCTGTTTGCGAAATCCGATGACGAGTGCTCCCTGTGCGATGAGCAGTTGGAAAAGATCTTGATGGATACAGATAAGGAGAGGACCTTAACCACCGGCACGCCACTCAAGCTTGAAGAGGGTTACGAGCTAGGCATCAAGTCTATCGATATTGATGGCAACAAGGTATTCCTCGAGTTGACCAAGGATGGTCAAGTAGTAAGTTCCAAGGTCATAAGCCCGTCCAAGGACGGCGCCACGATGTTGGACAAGACTTTCTACTACAA
>JALHSR010000292.1 GCA_022865315.1 Methanotrichaceae archaeon
CCCATAGATGAGAATCTATTGGGTTCAATTCGATTGCCATGTTGCAGGTTGCGAGAGATTGATTATATTTGCCTAAACCACTTAGAAAATCTGCTTTGGCAATCCATGAAGCATAGTTTGTGGGACTAAATTCGACAGCTTTGTCGTATGTGGCTAGGGATTGGTTAATATCGCCCAGTTTGGTTAATAGTCTTGCTTTGGCAATCCATGGAATATGGTTTGTGGGATTCAATTCGATAGCTCTGTTGAACGCCTCTAGAGACTGATCATATTTGGCCAATCCATTGAGAAAACCCGCTTTGGCCACCCACAGACCCGGATCTGCGGGATTCAATTCGATAGCTTTGTCATAGGTGGCTAGGGATTGGTTAATATCGCCCAGTTTGGCTTGGAGTCCTGCTATGGCAATCCACGCAGCGGAATTTGTGGGACTCAATTCGATAGCTCTGTTGTACGTCTCAAAAGATTGATTATATTCGCCTAATCCATTGAGAAAATTCGCTTTGGCCACCCACAGACCCGGATCTGCGGGATTCAATTCAATGGCCTTTTCATAGGTCTCCAAGGACTGATTTGAATCACCTAGTTTGGTTAGAAGTTTTGCTTTAACGATCAATAAACCGGAGTCGTTGGGATTCAAGTCGATAGCCCTATTGCAGATCTCGAGAGATTGATTATATTTGCCCAGGGCACTGTAAAGCATTGCTTTACTTATCCATAGACTTGCTTCTGCAGGATTCAATTCAATGGCCTTATTGTAGGTTTCCAGTGAGTGATTGATATCGCCTAGTTTGGCCAGGAGCCTTGCTTTAGCATCCCAGGGAACGGGATCTATTGGATTCAACTCGATGGCCCTGTCGTAGGCTGCAAGAGATTCGTTGGTTTTACCCATGCGTATTAGGACCATTGCTCTGGCAACCCACAGGTAAGGATCGGTCGAATTCAATTTGATAGCCCTGTCGTAGGCTTCAAGAGATTGATTATTTTTCCCCATACTTGTCAGGACTCTTGCTTTAACGATCCATAGAGCTGAGACTGTTGAATTCGATTCAATAGCCTTGTCACATGCCACGAGAGATTCGCAATAATTCCCTTGCCAATTGAGGATATCAGCTTTGGCAAACCATAGACCGGGATCTGTGGGATTCAATTCGATAGCCTTGTTATAAGCTTCAAGAGCCTGATTGCATTTGCCTAGCCAATTGAGGATATCAGCTTTTGCAGCCCAAAGAACTGGATCTGTGGGATTCAATTCGATAGCCCTGGTATAGGCTTCGAGAGATTGAATATAATTGCCTAATTCGATAAGGTATTCTGCTTTTTCGGCCCACAGATCTGGATCGGTGTAATTCAACTCAATAGCCTTATCGTAGGCTTCGAGGGATCGGTTATTATCGCCTAGTTCGCTGAGAAATCTTGCTTTAGCAGCCCATAGACCGGCATCTTTGGGATTTAGATCGGTAGCTTTGTCGTAGACCTCGAGAGATTCATTATATCTGCCCAATCGACTCAAGAAAGAGATTTTCTTCATCCACCGAGCAGGATCTGCAGGATTTAATTGGATTGCGCGGTCATAAGCTCTGAGAGCTTCATTTTTCTTTCCAGATTTTTCAAGAAGACCGGCCTTAGCGATCCATACATCCGGATTTAGCGGATCTCTTGAAATTGGGGGATACTCCGCATAATTGGGATTTATTTTTATAGCTTCATCATATGCACGAAGGGATTCATCATATCTTTCTAATTGTTCGAGTACATGGCCAATCTGAATCCAGGTGCTTGCGTCTTGGGGATTTAATTTTATCGAATTATTATAAGCCGTTAACGATTCTAAATAATCGCCAAGCGAATAGAGCACATCGCCCCTATATTTCCAGGCCTTTGCATATTGGGGATTCAACTCAATAGCCTTATCTATGCATCTGTTGGCCTCTTCGTACTTGCCCAACAATAAGAGTATCTTTCCCTTTTTTGTCCAAGCCAATGAAAGATCTGGCTCCAATTCAATGGCTTTGTTGTAGGAATAGATAGACTGATTGTATTCGCCCAATTTTTCGAAATTCAGTCCACCTATAATCCACTCGCTTGCATCTTTCGGATTTAACACATTTCTTGAATAATGAGGATATTTCAGATCTAATTCAATAGCTCTCTGGTATGCGAATGAAGCCGCAGAATAGTCTTTCCGCTTGGATTGAACTGTGCCTTTATTAATCCATGCTAATGCAAGTCTCCGATCGATACGGATTGCCCTATCTAAAGCCTTGAGTGATTCATCAAACTTTCCAAGGTTGCGGAAAGCATTACCTTTGTTATTCCAGGCCATTGCCAATGTCGGATCCAGACTGATAGCTTTTTCGTAGGCATCAAACGATTCATCATACCTTCCAAGGTTTTGGAGAACATTGCCTTTGTTATTCCAGGCTATTGCCAAGTTGGAATCCAAACCTATAGCTTTTTCGTAGGCGTCGAGCGATTCATTATACTTTCCAAGAGTTTGGAGAGCATTGCCCATCCTGGTCCAGATAATTGGCATAGTTGGATCTATCTCAACAGCTACTTTGTAGGCATTGAATGATTCATTATATTTTGCCAATGAGTAGAGCACATCGCCTTTACCAACCCATGCTTCAGCAGATTCTGGTTCTATCTCGATAGCCTTTCCATAGGCCTCGAACGATTCATTATATCGAACCTGAATGTAGAATACGATGCCTTTTCCAATCCAAGCTATTGTAGATCGAGGATTCATCTCGATGGCTTTATCATAGTTCTTGACAGCCACCTCGCATGACCCCACTCGAAAAAATTTTTCCCCAAAATCAGTCCAATAATTTGATGAATTCTCTTCTAATGCCGCTACAGGAAAAAATAATACCAATAATAATAACAAAGGGAGGCATCGATAGGTCATATTTTTATCTTCAATATAGCACACGATATATTATCTATTTAAGTTTTCCTAAAAATCCGTACAGTAACCAGTTTTCATCGATATTTATTTTAAAAACCTTTCATAAGAACATCCGTTTACCTTAGGGTTTGAATTCTTCCAGAATGTGCAACCCGAGCATGGACGAATTGCTATATCCGCCCAAACAAATGAATTGAGCTAGTTAGACTTGAACAAAAAAATTGAAGTAATGAATCATCGAATCTTTGCAAAAGAGGTGTATAAGTGAGACCACATTGATCAAAAAAAGTTGGCGAGCGTGGACAATGGCTGGTTTCACAGCTTTCTAAATACGTCTCAGCAGGTTACAGGGGCTTTACCGATAATCAGCAGAACGAGTCCATAACTGCCCTGAATGTGGATTGTCAATGGATCGAGATCTCAATGCGACAATAAATATTCTGAGATTGGGGCTTCAATCTCTTCGTATCAAATCGATAGAACCCTATCCCCGTTAGGGGATGGGAGAAGTCACTCTCTGACAACCGGTTATTTATCCTTCTTGAAAACTTTTTGGACTAATGTACTGACAATTGGTCCAGCCAGGTCAATGAGTTCAGCCGAATATATCCAATCGTCGCTGCCCTTACCTATAACCATGATCGCTTTGCCTTCATGTTTCCTGAGAGAGATCTCCTGGACTTCGGGATTTATTGCGGCTTGTATAGGCATTTCGGTAAGCTTTACAATATGTCCAGATCGAACCTCAGGAACAAGAAGCATAAGCTTCTCATCCTTCACTAATCCCAAAAACTGCTCGTCTTTCACGAATGACACCCTGGTAAACCTATAAAGTCGAAACTAATTAAGACTTAAGTCTTTTTGCATTTCTTCATCCCAGGTTCAACATTCATGTTCCAGTTAAATCTGAGATCGCTTAGCTCAATCAGTGCTGCAACAATTGAATGATGTGTTCGGTTCAACGAAATACATTCAAGCGATTGCCTACTTACATTAAATGAATTGAAATTATGAATATTGTGCTTTATCTTTTGCATTTGAAGGATGACAATTTTGCAATATGGCCCCCCCGTTGCCGGACCATACCAATGCTTATGAAAGCCAAGTCCGAGTATACGAACCAGAGCCGGTTGGTTTCAGGTCTAACTATCGATTTTTCGGAAGCATCCGCGACATCCAGATGTTTGGATTATTCCTCCGAAATCTGTTAGACCGGACAATGGTCCGGTTGATCATAGTTTTGGCGAATCCAGACGCGAAGAATCAAATCTTATCAAAACTATAAGCCGATAGCCCGATAGTTTCCTTTGAATTGTAACAAGCCATCTAGAAGATAATCCTTTTAAAGATGGCTACAGTAACAAGTGTTAAAATTATTTAGAAAGGTTTTCGGCTATGTCCAGATCAGATATCGCACCAAGTCGCTGGTTCTACGCGTTTGGCTTTCTGATAATTGCGACCGGAGTGGTCTACTCGCCGTCCTATCTAGCGTCCAGTCTTCACAACCTGGACAACGAAATGAAACATGTATTAACCCCAGGTGGCAGCGATCTTCTGCTTCAAAAAAGGGGGGAGTATATCATCTATGCGACTGAAAGAAGCATACCAGGCCTGGCGATTAAGATCAATAACAAAACCGACGGATCGACCATATCAACCGACTTGCCCTCCGGCAACTCTACAAGCTCTATAGATGGTCGATCTGGTAAATCCATATTAGCTTTCACTATCGTTGAACCGGGAGTTTACGAAATTCAAGCGCATTATCCAAAAAGCACAGAGAGTTCGGAGGTCGTTTTAGCAATAGGAAGAGACTTATCAAAGAGCAAATTCTCAAGCATTCTGTATGCGGCTATGATATTCTTCGGATCAGTTATCGTTGGCGTAGGAATGATTGCGATTGCCTACTTAAAGAGGCAGAATGATCTGCATGAAAAATAGCCTATGGGTTCTTGTGGAGGTAGTTGGTGCTCATGACCTATATTCCCAGGTCGTTAATATCTTCAATAAGCCCGGTAAATGCTTCAAGTTCCTTATCCAGAACCTGCCGAGGGGTCATGAAAATGCTGCGTTCCGATTCAACGCTAAGATTATCTGGGCCTCTGAAGACCAGCCTCTTCGTTCCATCACGCCTAAATGCCCCCCGGATCTCTTTGTCGTGGGCCAGGACCATTCCCGGAACTATAACCCGCTCCTTCACCCTCGTTAGATCCAGACGATTTAGGTCCTCCAATGCAATGAGGTTGCCAATCTCCTTCTTAACCGGCACAACGTTCACCTCGCCTCCCAGAGCCTGGAATATCGATGACAACAAAGGGTAGGCCACGGAGCTGGTGATAAGCGTAGCGCATTTCTCAATTTTGGGGAGCCTCCCCAACTCTTCCTTATGGTGGGCCAGGGCAAAAGGAGCTCCAGTATATGGATCCCAGAGCGGTGTGCCGATGACTCTCATGCTGTACTTCTCAGCTGCTTCTGTTGCTATCCTCCTGAGTTCTTCTACTGTATACGGAATTACACCAGGCATTATAGGCTCATTCCCAAAAATTAGACCTTGGTTCCGAGTGTTGGCAAAAGCCATGAGAATGAGACCCTTAGCGCCCATCTTCTCCAGATCATAGCAGGTCATCTCCAGTTCAGGACCGTCGTTCAACCTGGGAATTAGTACCACCATGGCGTAGACCTCACATCTTTCGCAAAATGTCCGGAGGTTGGAAATGACAGCCTCTGGGTACTTATCGTTCATATATTTCCGGCGGAGCTCGGCATTGGTTGAGAAAACTGAGAACCCAATCCTCCGGACTCCGGCATCGGCTAGTGCCTCGGCTTCGTCTCCTCGCGTAAAACCCTTTCCGCTAGTATACTCCAGATTCACGGGCACCTCGTCCCTGCTAATGGTCTTCACCAATTCGAGGAGATCAGGGTAACAACTCAGATCGCCGTTTGCATCGAGGACGATATTGTCGGGATGGGAACCTAAAGACTTCTGGGAAACCTCCGAGACAATCTGCTGTAGAGGCTTGAAAGGTTCAATTCCAATTACATTTCTAGAACAGTAATCGCAACCTTTTTTGATGGATTCGCATCGCCTACACCCGAGAGGTTCGATGTTCTCAAATCCCTTAAAGTAACAGTAGCTGCAGAAACCTCGACAATCCAGACCAGGCCTGCCCCCCAAGTTTACGATTAATTCCATCTATAAATGAACGAACGATTGGAGATTACCACTAATTTTTGTCAAATATTGAAAGATGAAACATAATCAATCTACAATAACTGATTCTTGATTATTCCTTTTCTTTGACCAACCCATTGATTCTACCACTTCGGCACTCTTTTGACCACCCTCCTGCTATTTCTTATATCTCAATTCAACCTCGATTTTTGCCTCAAGTTCCATAAGACTTTTTTTCCTATACACTTCGCTTTTAGGACTTTTTACAAAAGTGCAATTCAACTCGAACATCCGTTTGCGGCCACTTTTTTCGGCAATTCATTATTTTCATAAACGCCTGGAAATATATTGATCAAGATTGATAACGATTTCATACCCACCGGTTTGCTTCATTCGTATCAATTATATACTTCACGATACATCTATATATATTTTTTCCGGTTTAAAATAGAAAAAAATTATTGACCATGATATTTTGGATTAACCTCAGGTGTTCAACTCAATTTAATATTTCCACCTGAATTTTTTCCCGATTAAAATTGAATTAAACCCATTCAATACAATACTCTCAATTGTGAACTTGCCGATTGAAAAATCATTATGACATTATACAAGTACATTTGATGACAGGTTTGTCGACCAAGGTTTGGTTGGCTGTCAATTACCCTACCCCTAAAAGGGTAAAGCTTGCGCCTGAGGATTGACAAAACAATGTTTGAGAATCTCCGACACGAAGAAATCGCTTCTGGATTTGCCGGGCATAGGCGACTATTCTGCGGATATAATCAATCCGCATGGCGGGTTTCCCATCGATGTTTGGTCGGCGGACGTTTTCGGGAAACTATTCTTTGATGAAGAACCAAAAGATAAACGAAAAGCTTTAACAAAAATAAAGACTGAGGGCTTGCGTAGATGGAGAAAATGTGCATGGATGGCGTTCTTCTATATAGTGCAGGATCTTGAAAATTTATCAAACAAATTAGAGATAACCCTCAGATTCTCATGATCAGCGGGCTCAAAAAGATTCGAAAATATTGGCCCATCATATAAGCATCTGGATCTTATATGTATCTAATGAGGACTGATGGAAGATGCCAACATATAAGATAGTCTCTTAACGCATTGGCACGAATTCGAAATCAGAAAAATTTTTTTAAAAAAATCTCAAAAAGGATTTAGAAAATCTCACATTATATTGAGTATAGCATTTATTTTGAACACAACTATCAGGATGAAGGTTAATAGCAGAGGAAATACGGCCATATTCAGAACCGTATCCAGCCGTTTGTTCCAGAACGTAGAGACCGAGAGTATATCCCTTGCGCTCATGAGCGCAACCGGGCTTATGACTGCCACAATGAAATGATGTTCTGGCGGTCGAAAATGACTCCGTTGTGCGCGCCGGATGATACCGGATAAGGCTGGTTTTTTAATCAGAATAAAAAAATTTTCTACATGCAGAACCAAACGTATAGGTGGCATCGGTCCTCCAAATTCGATCATTTTGTGTGTTGATCTGTGGCGCCCAACAATCTAACCAGTTTAGGAACACCAGAGCTTAGGAAAGATGCGGTCTCCTATAATCCGCATATAAGCTAAATTCCCTTTCAAACAACTCCCGCTCCGTTATCCGATGCCTTATCAACTCATCCACCTGATGAACCTGGATATCATAAACCTCGGCCAGGATCTCTTTAGCTGCCTGCAATTCAAACTGCTCAGGATTGACTATGTCACAATGGATACCCCACCCACTAGTAATCCTTGATTTGCTCATCAGAACGCCTCCAGGGTGGTCTGGTCTTTCATCTTCTGCCACGTTTTAGCCGTTAGCCTGGGCGAGTCTCTCGGACCTTCCTCGAAGTAATATACGTGATCGGCTAGGTTGGTCAGGTCTTCAAGAAACGGGTCTATGCCAGAAGAGTAAAGCAATACTGTAGCTTCATGAGATACCTGTTTGAAAGCCTTGGAGACGTATTCCGTCATCTCATTGGCATCCTCATAGAGCAACGGATCGTGCTCGACCAGAATCAGACTGTGGTGAGCCTCCTCCAAGATAGTCAGCAGCTGGAAGGTGGTGAAACCACGTCGTATCTCCAGTTCCGTGAACCTCCGATGCAGCCGACTCAATATGCCCGAGTAGTTGCCTGTTACAAACAGCACTTTGAACCTCTGCAGGTCAAGGTTGCGATTGAGCATCTCGATGAACAACGGTCTAGGAGCCACTAGCACATTGAAGGTCCTTTCGTGGAGGGATATGCTGGGATGTAACTGAAAATCCATAACACCTATTCCTCGAGTCTTGGGATAAAAGCCCCTGGAGTGCGTGGGGTGAAGGTATTGGGCATGGGACATGGTAAGCATATAGGACTTGTAAGGATATGAACTTTGGCATGAAAACAATATGCTGCGGTCTATTTTTACAGTAATGAAAATTGAAAAAATATGGAAATCCGTAATTGGACAATATGACGGAAGGATTTAAGTTGCCTACGGTTGTTCTAAACCTAACACCACCGCTTTCGGAGATATCTTATATAGTTTGATATGCGCTCAACGAAATCTCATATGGCTCAACGAACGTGCCTTTGTGAAAACCACAACATTTAAGCTACCGGCAAGCATCACGCTTTCAAGGAGAACTGCTGAGTTTGTTATAAATAAGCGAGCATTACGATGTACGAATACCTCAACATGTATTGCCAGGAAATTATGATATACGATTGGGTATGTGGAATAGAAAGACAGGCAAATTTCTTGAAACTAAGGGCAGTCATTCTGATCCTTAGGATAGGTTGAATGTTGGCAATATTACCGTAGAAGATTCTTAGAAATCCTCCCAAATTTCAGCAAATCGCTATTCAAATCTTGCGAGATAGCAAGATATAAGATGAATCCATGAAACTAGAGTTGTTTTATTATATGAATTTCCTGAGCTATCTCATCATACTTATAGCCTTCATTTTGACATTCGTAGCGACGCGTGAATGGATTCCCAGGGCTGCTGAAATTGGGCTCGTCGGAAAGGATATGAACAAAATTGGAAAGCCTGAAATTGCCGAAATGGGAGGCATATGCGTAATCTTCGGGTTTGTCCTCGGAATGCTCGTATATATTGGCATTATGACATTTTATTTGAGATCATCACAATACATAACGATTCTGGCAACTCTCTGCACAATACTGATGATGGGCATCATAGGGATGATGGATGATATTCTGGGCTGGAAGAAAGGGCTCAAAAAATGGCAAAAACCAATCTTGACTATATTTGCTGCAATGCCAATGATTGCAATAAGTGCCGGGGGTTCTACGATGAATTTGCCTTTAATTGGAAACATCGATTGGGGATTGCTGTACCCATTGTTTATTGTCCCCGTAGGCATAGTGGGAGCATCAAACGGATACAACCTGCTTGCCGGATACAACGGCCTGGAAGCTGGGATGGGCGTTATCATTTTATCGACGATGGGTTATATTGCAGCATCAGATAATCGATCTGTTGCCTCGGTATTGGCGTTTTGCATGGTCGGGGCACTCATAGCATTCCTGTATTTCAATTGGTATCCAGCCAAAGTTTTTCCGGGTGATACGCTCACCTATCCCGTAGGAGCGCTTATTGCTTGCGTTGCAATCGTTGGCGATTTAGAGATTGCCGCATTAATCCTGTTCATTCCTTACGCAACCGATTTCGTTCTGGGGTGGCGAACACATTTCAAGATGGAGGCTTTTGCGTCGGTTAATGAAGATGGTACGTTGGAACAGCCTTATGAAAAATTTCACGATCTAACGCATATATCGGTCGCCATTCTCAAAAAGGTTAAAGAAAAAGTATACGAAAAAGATGTAGTAGAATTCATATGTGGATTAGAGATTATTATAGCATTATCTATTTTAATTTATTTTATCTAATTTGAAACTGCTAGCGAAGTTCTTGCATACTATTCCCTAACCGAAACATATTGATCAGCCGCGCCTGAGTCTCATCTCATGCCATCTATTGCATTTGATTATCAGATTATTGATTGAAGGAGTTATTAATCTTATTTTTCGAGTTTTCTCGCACTCGAATATCTTTTTCTACTTGGATTTTATTATAGATCACTGAGGTCTGAGAGGCTTTGGCTCATGAATCAATTGCATAGAAGTGACATTGAACTGATCTTGTGCTGTGCAAAACCAAGACTAAATGATGAAAGAGCTGAAAGAATCAGAAAGCTTCTATCCGAAGATATCGATTGGGAGTTCGTCATCTCGACTGGACGTTCGCATGGTGTTCTTCCTTTGATATATCATAATCTAATGAAGACCTCCTGTGACCATGTACCTGAGGATATACTTGACCGAATGAAAGAGATCTATATCTTCAATGCCGACAGGAGTATCCGTTTGACCTATGAACTTCTGCGGATTCTCGATAAATTTGACTTCCACGGAATTACAGCCATACCCTACAAAGGTCCATCTTTGGCACAGCAAGCATGCGGTGATTTAACACTCAGACAATTTGTGGATCTGGATATCATAGTTCGTAAAAAAGATTTCATTAAAGCAAAAGAGTTGCTGCTATCAGATCGATATGAACCCTATTTCAAGATGACTCCTAGTCAGGAAAAAGCTTGTCTCAAAACTCAATATGATTATAAATTCATAAATAAAAATACTAATTATTCTGTAGAACTACACTGGGCTCTTGCTAAGAGATACTATCGCCTCAAGTTCGACTATGAAGGAATTTGGGCACGAATTCAATCGTTAAATCTTGAAGGACGAACCGTATCTTGCCTATCTCCTGAAGATCTTCTCATCGCCTTGTGCATACATGGTGCATTACACATGTGGACCAGTTTGAGAAGCATCTGCGATATAGCTGCTTTTATCGAATCAAACACGGAGATAGATTGGAAGCTCCTGATAAAGTATGCTAATGATCAAAATAACGAAAAGTTGCTCTTGCTAGGTCTCCTTCTGGCTCGGGATCTCCTAGACGCCGAGATACCTAAAATCGTCTCGGACAAAGCCGATAGCAGCATCTCAATAAAATCGATGGAATCCCATATATTTCAACGTTTATTTTTAGGCAAACCTGAATTTTTTAGTATTACTGAATATATCTCATTCTGGTTTCCGCTCTTAGAAAACTACCCGGACAAATTAATGTTCCTCATTTATGGACTTGATCCTGGACCAAAGGATTGGTCGAAGTCAAGATTGCCTTCGTCACTCCATCCAATATCCCATCTTGCCAGGTCAATTAGGCTGATCAAAACTTATGGCGCATACAGGAAATCGCGGTAATACTTGGAGCAAGCGCTATTTCATTAAAGATGGTCGGGAAGTAATGGACTTTTGCTAATTATAGTCTTCCGCACAATTTCTAATAATCAGATTGTATTGTAATTAGTCCCCTCTAAGAATCTCCTTATCCAGCCTTTGGCATAACTGATCGAACATGAGAGCGCATTCCATTGGTCAGATATGAGTTTCTTCATGCTC
>JALHSR010000293.1 GCA_022865315.1 Methanotrichaceae archaeon
GTGTGGTGCTGGAAGATAACTGATGACGATGGCGAATCGTTGCCAGATGACCAAGGACTTCTTCCTGAATTGGCTAAAATCAATTGGACTGATAAGGAAGTCGTTCTACTCTATGACAGCGACATTGTTCTAGGCCATACAGCCTATCCTGCGTTTAAGAGGCTGGCCGATCAGCTATACCGGCTTGGAGGAGAATCCATCAAAATCCTGAGTCTTCCATCCGTCGCCGACGGACAAAAGACGGGCATTGATGATTTCATCATTGCCAGAGGAGATCAGGCCATACCTGAACTCCTGACGATGGCAGATAACGCCGTACCCTATCGACAGAAAGCAACAAATTCCGATGACGGCAGAGAATACTCGCCGTTGGAAGAGGCATTGCTTTATCTTAACGAGGCTTGTGACGGTGCCGCCAAGAGTGACGGTCACGGCTTCAATAAGAAAGATACCGAGTATGGGAAAGCGATGGCCACTAAGGTATTAAGCGGGCAGGATTTGTCACCCAATGAATACAACGCGGTCTACCGGATGCTAAAGAAGTACAACAAGAACCAGTTGAAATCGGCCGGTTTGGATTGGGACCAGATACCTAAGCCTACTGCAATGCTTAATGACAATGATTTGCCTATTCGAATTGTCACTACAGAAGATCCAGTATTTACTGTTGGAATATGTAGCGATACCGGAGCAGTAAAGCAAGTTAGTGTTATCGAAGCTACAGGCGACCAACCCGAACGAAAATATCTCTCATGGATCTCTGATTGTGCTGTTTATATTGATACTGAAACCAATGCCATTGGCATAACAGAGTTTGTTTTCAGAGGGCGTGGAGCCGTGGATAGCAGGGATGTATGTTTTACAATGAAAGCGAGTGATGTGGTAGACTCAAGGAAATTTAAATCGGCCCTTTTGAATGCATTCGGCGCAAGGAATCGGGTAGGAGAACTAAAAATTGATCATGTGCAGAGAATGAGTGAGAATGTTAAACTGAAAATAAGAGTCGAAGTTCCCGTATGGAAAGACAATATACCACTTGTGCCGGGTTTAGATCTGTTGGATGATGTGGAATTTGATCTATCATCATATACCCCGGCGTTCGTCTATGATGGCAATATTGACGAGGCAAAGGAATGTTTGCGGAAGTTGCTAAGTGTTCATAAATATTCTCCTATCGTGGTTACGGGTATGCTCGGGTCTCCAGCAGTTGCTAGATGGCATCCTAATGATAGATTCGGGGTGGGTTTATGGGGTCTCACAGGAAGTCTGAAAACTACGTTCTCACAAACCGCCATGACAATGTACGGTATAGGATACCTAGAAGATGCTGTACTCCTAAAACACGGAAAAGCAGGGTCTACGCTAGTAAGCCAGAATGAAGTGTTTGCGAGTGCAGGCATATTGCCACAGATATTGGAGAACATAAAAACGGTTGATCCAAAAGACGCAGAGCAATATGTGGCAACAATGCATGCTGTAATTGAAGGCGCAGAGAAGGCTCGAGGTAAGAAAGAAGGCGGGCTGCGTGAATCTAGGGAGTTTTACTGCACACCTATACCAAATGGTGAGGTCAAACCATCCGAAGCATCAACCACAGCACGAGTGTTAAATCTAAATTGGACAAGGCCTGATGATAACGGTTTAGAAGCATTGACGCACGTTCAACAGAATGTAGCGACAATGCCTATCATAGGCTATCACTTTTTGAGGTTCCTAGCGGAAACCGAACTAAATCTAGTGGAAGGCTTTCATGAAGCAAGACAAACAAAAATGGCAGAATTTATTCCTAAACATTTCACCAATCCCGGCAGGCTTGCCACAATCGATGCCCTTTTACGTTTGGTGTGGAAACTTTTGAAAGAATCGCCATTTGGTGATGTATTTAAAGAGTTCGATGCTGCATTTGCCACGGCTTTAGACGAGGTCGTTCACGAACAAGGGGCGATGGTAACTGATGAAACTGAAGTTCAACGATTCATCAGGGGAATACAGGAGCTATTGGCGAGTCGGAGTTGGGAATATTTTGGATTCAGATACGACGATCCGGATGAAATACCAGCAGACAAACCAAATGACAAAACATCTCGATACCATCAAGGAATTATTGGCAAAATAGATACTGAGGGTCTTTTCCTATTACCGGATCTAACATTAAATGAACTCACCCGAATGGGAATATTCACACAGCGTCCATCGATAATTAGTATGACAAATGCGTTGTATGAAGCGAAATACTTGAAGATCGATCCGGATGGAAAACATAAACAATACCAGATGCGATGGAATAAACAGAAACTGCGTGGCTGGATGCTAATAAATTACAATGACAATTGACGCTCATGTACCCAACCAATTCGAGCTAATACCTAGTGTACCCAAATTGGAGCATGGTTTGGGTACACTAAAACCACAATCTGGCTACCATTTGTACCCAAGTACCCACTGTACCCACGAAATATGAAGAATGTTTTTGGAGGAAAAATGAAAGATAAACTTTGCAGCAAAAACATTTCTGAATACCTTGGGTACATTGGGTACATTGGGTACAATATATATGTATATATGTTAATGTTATTGATTTTATCTATTATTATCCGTACCCAAAGTGTACCCAAAAATTTTCAACTGGGTACTTTGCAATTCCGATGTTATTTAAGGCATAAAATGTGTATATATATAAAAAGTGTATGTGTGATTTGATCAGAATGATGAAAAACTGTTTCGGTGAGAGAATATGGGCGTTGTAACTTTCGGGAAGCATAAAGGCAAGGATCTCAAAGAGGTGCCGACCGACTACGTCAAGTGGTACATCCGTGTGCAATCGCCTACTTTGGCCGAATTTCAAGAGGAGCTTGCACGCCGTGAACCACCACCAGAACTCGACACACCTGAATGCCGAGCGGGATGTTGTCGTGCTCAGTGAATCGCAGTTGAATGCGGTGATGTGCAATTCGATTAAAGAGGGATACAACCGATTTCTGAGGTATACAAATATCGAAATGCGTAATTTTGCTGACAATAAGAAGTTCACGAAGCAAGAGATCCTGGACTTGATGCGGTTTGCGAGCAGGCCACTGCTGGAAGAGCTTTATGCGGCAAAGAACAGGAAATAATCGGATATGCCCACCATTCGCTAATTGCCATCTTCACGACGTGCGCTTGGGACTAACAAAAGAAAATAATAAATAAGTCTAACTTTTATTATTCTGATGTTAATTCGGCCCAAACACGATCTATAGCATAAACCGTCCAAGCTCTACTATTATTATGAGCTGTAGCCCAAAATTGAGACTCATCTGGACCTTTAAACATGATGCCAAAGTTTTTAATATTATTCGAGGATACCCAATCATTGACAATCGGCGTGATATCAATATCTTGATCTTCCGCACGCAAATATTCGTATTCAAGCGAGATTTTTGCAAGATATGGAGTGTTGCCAAGCCCTATCCAGATACTCTGCAATTGGCAAATATATCTTGCAGCGGAATAATTTTTCTGAAGTTGTGCTGTGAAGAGATCTGAATCATCATCTTGAATTTGGACTAAACTCCAGATAGGTCTCATCCTTATCTTGACGCTCTTGATGGAAACTGTGACCCCACAATCGGAAGCATCTTGGATATACTCTATTAGCGGATTCATATCGATTGTCAATAAGCCTTCCCAAATAAAATCATGTACAGTATGTTTGCCATATACCCCATAATTTTCCCAGCTATAGTGGTTTTCATAACCAACAAGCATTTGAGCTTCTTTGACATGATCATACGCCACTGCCCGACAACCCTCTGTATCTAGAGCGTGGCCAATCCCCCATTCCGTCATATGATCATAAACTCGCCCATCCCATGTAACTCCAAAATCAAGATCCTTCGCTGTTTTCAGGTGATCGATAGTAAAAGTCTGACTATCAGAATATATTTTGTCGTCCAATGTTGCAACTCGAATAAAATAATCGTTCCCTGGTTCACTGATTTCCTTGCCACCTTGCCATAGGTGGAAATTTATGTTTGCGCTGACGTCGGGTTCAATAATTTTAATAAATGAAATGCCTTTGAAAAGCATTACCTTCAGGTGTAAACTTTGGTCGATACCAGAATTCCACTTAATAGCAATAGGTCGGTAATCGTTTATTATAATATTCGTTTGCGAAGTGGGATATAAAACTTTTAATTCATATTCACAAGACACGGTGAATTCATGACTGCAAATACTGCTTATGTTTTCTGAATTAGTCTTTATATGGACCAAAATGTAGTAGCCATTTCCTAGTGGGGCATCTTCTGGGACCTCAAAATCAAAGCCTGCGCCGCAATTGCCTAAAGCGCTGAAGGGCGGTTCGATTTCTCGTCTCCAGGAGAAAAAGTCCTTTGGCAAAATGAAGCTACGTTGAACGAGTTCAAAGGACACATCACCCGAAAGGAAGTGAGACTCCCAATGAATATTGTAGGCTTTTCCTTTCAATAAAACATTATCAACAGGGACATTCACATTGAGTTTGGCAAGGGTAAACTCACCGCTTTCACCCTTATCTTTGTCATCCTTTGATTGGATGCTAATCTTATAATGTTCTCCAGGCTCAGCCTCTAAAGAAAATGTCCCGAGAAAAATAAATTCATCAGTAAACGAACCTGCGATCCATTCATGACTACCTTCCGTTAGAGAAACATTACTTTCAATATAAGTTCCAACAACCTCTCCATTTCGAAGTAGTTGAATTTTGCCAAATCCATCCGACAAATTGCCACTCTCAACATACTGCCATGCTATTTTCTTGTTATCACCAATAAGCAATGTTTCTCCCTCGATAGGTTTCAGTATCTGAATTGTCATACTTTTAATCCTCCATCAATCTTCAGAATTAGAAATTTCTCAATTAATAAATTTTTCGTAAGATCCATTGTATGGACTGTAATACTTCATGGAAGGCTCCTGAAGGAGGTTATTGCTATGGTCTGGCCCGGTTGTTCGCCTTCTCTACATGCCTTGGCCGTTTGCAAAGGCTCGAGGGCCATCTTCTAACAGAATACACGATTAGCAATCTTGGTTAGATCCTCCAAGAAGGGTCGATTCCAAGGGAGCGCAGTAGCACTATAACCTGATAAGAGGCTTGGTTCAGGGCGTTGGAGCTTTCGCCCTGTGAGCAGCCCACCCCCGCCCAGTTGCTCCGTCTGGGTATATCAAGATTGCAACCCTACTTTGCTCTTATTATAGAAAAAAGCACAAAATGCATAGCGAGAAATACTATTTCGATATAATGTTTGGCAGGTGTGGATAATGAATCAATATGTAATTTTGGCCATGGCCATGGTACTTTCGTCTGTTATGGTGGTTTCTGGGACTAACATCTGCGATAATTCACCGTGTGAATCCCAAATCAACGTTACCCTTGGAAAGGAGTTTGCCATATCACTCGAATCCAATCCTTCGACCGGCTTTGAATGGTGGACGAAATTCGATCCTGACTATCTGAGCCTTTTAAATTCGACCTTTGTTAGCGGGAATGAAAAATCAGGAATGGTAGGTGTCCCAGGAACGAAGGTATTTACTTTCAATGCAAGAAGTGCAGGCAATACAGAAGTAATCATGCTTCTGCTCAGGCCATGGGAGAATGGCACCATTGCCGAACGCAAGATCTTCCCGATAAATATCATGCCCACAGCAGCCGCACCAAAGCAGGAAACTTTCACGAATGAGTCTGTAATGGAAACGCCTACGCAGGCTGGGCCTCAATCTCCGCCTTCGAGATCCGATTTGAGTTCTCTCAGCAAACCAAGTTGATAGGTGCTGGTTATGGATTTATGATTATGATAAAACCCGCGATGAGCGAGTGGTGGATTCAAGCAAAGCTTAGTATGATCGACTTTTGGGGAAAACATCCTGCAAGTCGGACAGAGTTTAATCCATTGCCAATAAGTCTGTGAAAATATAAAAATGGTAAAGGATTGTCCTGAAGGTAGTAGTTGGACTTATCCGACGTTGATTAATCCAGACAAGCCCAAATAAGTGAGGAATTCCTCATTCCTAATATCCTCAAGAATCGTCGAATTCGTATAATGGTCGTATGCTGCTATCAACTGCACTAGAAAAGATATAACCCGCACATAAGACACGTAGCATACGTTTGACGAGCGAGTAGTTCCCAGGAGTAAAATACACCACACTTAACCCGCTCGTCGGTGTTGGTCGAATTTGGCGAGATGAGATGGACAGCTTTTTACAGCCATCCACGGTGTTTTCATGCATCTGGTATCGAGGTCTCGCCACCCCGATAGGCATGATTATCTCGGGATATTATATCCATTTTTCGTGTGAAAAAGCGGGCAACCCTCCTTACTGCTCGATGGCGAAGGCAAGAGCGGCGGAGTTTATATTTCAGCGGGTCGGGTTAGACAATATCGAGCCTTAAATAAGTTCCTGACTCGCTATGTACCTTCAGCAAATCATATCTACGTCTCGGGGTGGGATAGGCTCCGGCAATTGGATACCTTGAGTGATGAGGAACTGGAATTGCTCCAGGAATACACCAGCTTAATTGAGTCGGGATTCGTGAAAGATGAAATTGCAGAGATTCTTGGCGATGACAAGACTGTGCTAGTGCACGCCATCTTGTCTAAGCTTGAAGATTGATGTAACGGAGGTGACACGATAATGACAAAATGCGCATATTTTGACAGAGAGTGCAACAGCGAATGTGCTGCTTGGACTGGTGGAAATGCTGGTTTCACATTTGTTTGTGCTAGGTTGGAAGCTGAGTACGATGCTGCTAATTACTATACGACCAAGCGCGAAAGATGAAGATTTGATCGACCACTTCACGACGGAGATTGCAGGCTCTCTTAGATTAATAGCATCCTAATGCCGATAGCATGATGAAAGATTACTAGGTGACCTCGCTCTTCTGACTCATCCAGCATCTAAAAAAACTATACAGTATCTCCACCCTGTTCAGGCATCTTGCCCAAGGGATTGATTAAACTCTCATCTCCTCTGACGGTTCTTGCTCCTGGGTGATAACACCTTGGTCGCTTGACATCAGTTCACCGCAATCAATTCTAAAATAATTATATATCTTCACTCAGGCCTGTAGCCCCACTTGCTCCTTAGCTCCCACATGTGATGCAACGCCTCGACAGCTTCATCATATTTCCTGGCACCAGCCTTTCCGCCGATGGCCACACCATCAACCCTGAATATGGTTGTTCTCTTCTTGGTCTCGGCTTCGCTCATGGGCTTGCCCAGGTTGATCTTTTTATCTAATGGAATTCCAACTTGGTCCTTTAACTGGTAGACGTTGCCATCCTTACCCAATTCAGTCCTGGCTAGCATATCGTACATCATGCCATTTTCCTCAAGCCTCAGGGAGTGGCCATGAACTGTACAGCCTCTCATGGAGCATAGTGCTACATCATTCATTTCGCTATCCACTTGTTTCTTGGTATACCCCTCGATATCCCTCTCCCTGGCCTCGATAATCTGTCTTCCAGATAGCGTTCCTGGATCGCAACCTCTGCAGTTGATTGCACCCCAGTAGGATCTCCAATAGGGTGTTGATGGTGCAAAGTAGAAAGAATCGGTCCACTGGGAGTACCTCACTCGGTCTCCAGCAGCAGCGCCCGGTGTGGGCTCTACGGCCTGTCTTACAGGGCAGTCGGGTTCGCCCATTTCTTTAAGGGGCGGATGGGTGCTAGGATAGTCCTGTCCGGGCTTCCTATGGCCCATGATCGATACGATATCAGCCTCGGGAATATCTCTGAGCTTCTCGAGGTTTCCGGACATATGCTTCCTTCTGTTGATGCCAACGGAGGTGGTTCCTGGATAATATCGTATTGGATAAGGTGGTGTATAAGCTCTAAACCCTTTACTTATTTTGGGAATATCAATTTCTGATATTGGTCTAAAATCAATATTTATATTTAAATTATTACTAAAAGCTTCTACCATCGGCCCAAAGAGGACTTCTTTAGCAAGCTTAATTAGTGGCGAATATCCTACCTTGGCCACATTTCTAGCAAGATCGATTCTCTCTTGGTTTGATACTTCCATCAGCTGTGAATAGTGTATAACATGAATAGTCCTTCTTGAAAGATTTTCTAAAGTTGTTTCATCGGTAGATTTATTCAAATCCATTCCAATTGAAGAAGCCGCAACTTCAAGATATTTTCTATAATCATTGCAATATACTCCAATTAAGAATTTTAGTATGGACTTCTGATCGCTTAGTTTGATTCCATGCTTATAAACACTTTTATGGATAAATAGATTACTAAATAAATTTTCATATAAATTATTATCAATGCTTTTGCTAATAAGTATAACTTCGCAACTTATATTTAATGGTAAAATGCGGTCGAATTCCTCGATAACCTTTGGATTCTCCGCGATGCTGTCGATATCAAATAATAAAATATTGAGTTCATCACTAAAATCCTCTTGTGCCCATTGATCGGTTATATGGCGGTGAGAATTAAATGTAATTTTTTTCATTCTATTTCGGATACCATCTTCACCCAACTTTTGCTCTTCTTTTAAGTATCTCATGCATTCACTGTAATATTTTTGTAAAATTTCATCAACAGTCGCTTTTCCGCCTAATGGTTTCCAAAAATATAGTTCATCGGCAGACTCTTTCTCCAGAGTCAGAGCAAATAGTCTAATCTCTTTCACATTTATCCCTCTTCATTATTGACATCCCATCGGACTTGGCAGAACTTGCTTATCGAAGTAAATGAATTATTAATTTCCTTGTAATCTCCTATTCCCTGACACGATTTTATAAAATAGTGTTTGGAATTTATGCCCCACTTTTTCTTAATTTCTTCTATACAAATAATAATCGTATTCAGTTTCGTTAAAATATATTCCATTTTTTCTCTAGACCAATAGGGTTCCTTATCTAGGTTTTCTTCGACATTTTTTTTTAAATCGTTCATGGCGGAATCAAAATCATCAAGGCTAATATCATAGTCCTTGGCATAGATACTATTCAATATTTTTGCTATCCTTCCCAAGGAGTAACGCCCGTTGGTATAATCAGGGATCTCAGCCCAAGAACTTGGTAAAGGCAAACCGATTCCATTCAAAGATACAATAGATACTAAGAGGCAAGCCCAAATATCAACCAATTTATAATTATCCTTTATCAAATATGTTAGCACTAATAATACTAATGTAGTACATAAAAATATAAATAGGAGAGATGTGAAGAGTGCCCTACGAAAATCCCCATATGAACATAGATAGGCTTTGCGAATTTGCGATAATATAGTAAAGAAATAGAAAATTGTAGCCGACAGTGTGAGTACTACGGCAAGAATAGTAATCTTCCCTTGTTGCATCTGACCTATCAATTTCAATAATAAGTTTTCTTCTGGCAATGATAAAATAAATAGAGCTAATATAGCAATTAAGAATGGGAAAAGATGTTTTGAAATTGAATAGCCGTTTTTTGTGAAAATATAATAATCTACCCTTTCTTTAATAGATTTACGTCTGAAAAATTCGTCTTCTAAATTTCGTATTTTGGAGTCTGCCATCATCTTCAATTCCTATCTAAATTTTGGAGATAATATATTTGAGATTCACATCAGAAACACTCATCTGCACTATCTTTCGAAATGGACATGTCGTCTACCCGTCCTTGGTTGTTTATAGGTCGCCGCTCACTAGCTTTTTCTTTCAACTCCCTTTCAACTTGACGAAACTTAAAATCTGCATACTTGAGAAAGATGAAGCCTAGAACTGGCAGAGAGTACTCTGAGGATTTGAGCTTGGAATTCGCTCTTAACTCGTCGGCTGCACCCCAAAGACGCTTCTCAATATCATTATGGTTGCCTGGCACTTATCATCATCTCTCTTTATCTGGGAAAGATAGCAAAATCAGTCGGCCCATTATTTCGTACAACGTACTTGTATTTCCTATGCTATGAATTTGCTCAAAGATTTCATGAACAGCCATCTTCTCTCGCGCTATAGGCTCTTTATACTGCTACTCTTCTCCAAAGTAATCTAGGTCGATGCGTTTTATTGTGTAGGTTGCTTTTTCAGCAACTCCGACGTTGTGATCGATCATCAATTGAGCCAACTGATCTCCATCGACGAGCACTATTTTCTTCTCGATTTTGTTAGCATAATCTTTAGCATCTTGTGTAAATTGAGAAGTGGTGATCAATACGCCCTTTTTGGCTCTGACACCATCAAGGCTGCCTGCAAAGTTTCGAACTACCGATCCACCCACTGCGCCTTCCCACCTCTTGGCCTGAATGTAGACTATATCCAGACCAAGTTTGTCTTCTTTAATTATCCCATCAATTCCGCCATCTCCGCTCTGACCCACTGCTTGGCCAGCATCCTTGACGGTGCCACCATAATCCATAGCAACTAACAGATCAACTACTAGTCTTTCGAAAAATGTAGATGAGCATTCTTTGACTCGATTTAGCAGTTCCTGCGCCAAATCTTGCTTTAGCTCCAGATAACTTGTTTCCAGTTGCTCCTCTGGAGTCCGATTTGCCTCCTCAGCCAATTCAGGTGTTTTTTGTCCTTTATCGTGGGCAACCTCATGAAATTTGAGAAACTCTGGATATTGCTCTAAAAATCTTACATTTAGTGTAGTTGGATTGGTTTTCAGAACATCAATGCCGCGTGAAGTGATTCTAAACCTGCCTCTGCCCGTCCTTTCCATTAAGCCTGCTTTTGTTAGATAGGTTCTAGCCCAGGATACTCGATTATCAAATTTCGTCTGCCTTCCACTTGGAAGCAGTTCTTTCTTATCGTCTTCCGTTAAATTCAATTGGGCAGAAATGGTCTGAATCGCATCGTTGAGCTGATGCTCTTCTCCATCACCAGCGAATTTGAGTAGCGGTAGAAAGAGGCTCTGAAAGTCTGGAACAGACATCTAATCACGATCCTTATGTTTCTACTTAGCCATAAATTTCTGGGGAATATACACATAGTCATCTTATTAGAATTCTTGCAGTTGTCCTTCTTCAACCAAGCGAGCGTTCTCAAAATTATCGACGAACCACTCCCTAGTTTCAGTGTGCACTGGCACCAAATGATCTGGGTCAATCTGATCAATCACCCATCTAATATCATCACCCGAAGCGTGACCAGACGCATGGTATCGATGGTCAAAAGCAGGCTTGTACTCCCCATCCTCATCCTTTTCCATTGAGAATCCACATGGCTCAATGTTGAAGTATCTCAGCCATTGATGCATCCGCCTAAAATCGATTTTCATCTCTTCATTAAATGCTTCACAGGCTGAGTAGATGTAGGTTCCACCAGCCGGTTTGATGTCCAACAAGTGTTTCATGTCAAAGAAGGAGAAGCAGAGGATGTAATTGTTTGGATTGTTGCGGATTGCGCCTGGAGTGATATACTGCCCAACGCATTGCTTTTGGACAACTTCTGTTTCCCATTTTCGGCTTTTCTTGTCAACTATCTCACCATAGATCTTCATCGACTCCGTCCTGCAAATGCCATCGATACAACCCATCGAATGCAACATGTACGCGTCCTTGGCGGTCACTACAAGCTCTCTGCCTGTCTTCTGGGCAATTTCCTGGAAGGACTCCAGACGTTCGAAGTTCCTGGCAGAAAAGTCAGCGATCACCAAGCCTTTTGCTTGCTCTACCGAATCTCGGCATATTTCACAGACAGACTGCTCGGTCGTCTTTTCTTCCGATGGCTTGGAATCCGCACGTGTCCCTTCGATGATCAGGACTGAGGTATCCCTGGCCGCTTGAACGAATTTTCGAGTCGCTTGTTCTTGTTTACCATGCAAGCGGAAATCGCCCGTGTAGGCTACAGAGGTCTCACCCTGCAAGATGTAAGCAACCGCACCGAAAATTGAGTGATCTACGGGGCAAGCAGTGACCTCGAATGGCAGATCATGGTCTTTATAGTGCGTGCAATTGCCAGGATCGAGCTTCTTCTTTGTTTTCGGTAAATCATGACCTGGTCGAGTGGATAAGAATAACAACAATTCATCAGAGGGCGGCTCGGTACAAAGCAAGTCCTTGCCAACATAGTTGCCGCCAGCAGATCCCAAGTAAAGGCCTTCGTTGTCATCAGGTTTTCTCAGAGAGATGTAGGTTGTGTCTGTATCGAGAGAACTGCTTGTCGTGTCCTGCATGCCCTTGAGGATGGCGATGCTTTCGGGCGAGGCCATTATCGGTATATCCTTTCTCAAAACACCCAGGTTGCCAGCGTGATCCATATGGGCATGACTGAGGAGTACAGCAGCAATGTTTAGTGTTGGATATGGGCTAAGGGAGAGATCGGATGGTATGAGATCTGGTCGGTAGATGTTGAGCTTAGGCAAGAGTCCGAGATAGATTTGGTCGTGGATGCCACGAGTGTCTCGGTTCTTGAGGAATTCCTCATAGAATAGGCCATATTTGCCGAAGTTCTTGCCAAAATCAAGCAAAACGCCCTTGCCGCCTTCTTCCAAATAGAGTTTGTTCCCGCCTATACCCATGGCGCCATCATAAACGGTGAGCGATACCATGCCCTGCCTCCCATGGTTCCGTTATAGAATAGGTAAGTATTAAGGGTTATCAAAATTTCGCAAAGTCCATAACTATCAGAATCTTCCTTACAAGCGTCTTGTTCGATGATATGTATCAATTAGCGCTATCATTTTAGCCAATCACTTGAAGATTAGCCTTTAAAATTTTGGGGGCCTTGGCAGATTGTCATTATACGAATCAGAAGAGTGCGTCTCATCTCGCAGATCTTCTGAAAGAGATTCGAGATCCGGAAACAACAAACGTTTTTTTATTCCAATTAATTTTAAATCCTTTAAGATCTCTTTCTTTTCTTCTTGAGGAACTATATATTTTACTAAGAATTTTTTATCTCGGAGTATTTGTGTAATCTTGTTTTCGAATTTCTGTCTCGGATGTATCGTAAATGTACTTAATTGCGAAAGCATTCGTGGAAACAACATGGGGACTTGTAATGCTATAGGATTTTTTGGGATATCATCAGTAGCAATTTCATATTTTATTAATAAGTGTTCTTGCGATATACTATCTTGCTTAAACATCGGTTGCTCAGACAAAAATCGAACATATAAATTGTCAATGGTTGCAATTCCAAAAAGATGCTTCTTTCTATGAGATTTATTTAGCGAGTCCGGATTTAAAGCCCATAGCTCTCCATCGGAATCCATATCTTTGCAAACTGAAAAATACAATGCAATAAGGGCACTTTCAGTCCAATCTAATAACCTGGTGGGCATTCCGTAATGCTGCATTAAGACCAACCATGAGAGATGATCATCTCTTTGCGGAGGATTATCCACTAATCCAATAGCATACCGCTTGAATTTCTCTATATATTCAAATTCGATATCGGAATCTTGGGGGATATCTTTTCTAAATACACGAGGTACAAGATCATTTACAGGTTTTTCATGTCCCCGGAACCATCTACCAGGCAAGTCCTTGGCTATAGTTATTGCATGGTCTAAGGATCTAATTTCGTATTTTTTTGCCAATTCAAAGAGCCTTCATTGACTATTCTTCTGCATTTATCCTTGTAAGTTCCGGCCAAAATCCCGGAAGATAAATCAAATTTTATCTAAGCGATATCACTCGCGCCATAATAAACAATGAGTTATGCCAGCGATCTTGATCGGTTATCAAAATTGTTGCGTTCTTAGCTGCAATCCTTTCGATCTTGAATATTTTAGGATTGATATAAAGGACTAGCTATCCTTAGTAAGACCGCAAATAAATAAGTGATTTCTATCGCCCAAACCTGGGGCCAGAAAATATGCTAAAAAGGTTACCAAGGCTGATATTTCACAATTACAGGAACTCGTTTAGAAAATAATCCTCTAACAATTGAGGAGCGGCCCGATGAAATGGATCTCCTGTACATTTTTTCATTGGTTGCAATTCTTCATAGTTAGGTTTTTACTAGATCGAATAAATATTGGTTACTTTGAGAAGATGAATAATAAATCCGAAAATTTGAACTCAGAGGATTCCATTTGGCCGTTGATTCATGAAGAGATTGTTAAAGTTTCAAAAGACAAATTTGATGATAAGCATTATGCAGATAGCGTAGAATCTGCTTTTAAAGAGATCAACGCCAAAATAAAGAAAATTTTCACAACTATAACTGGAACTGAAGCTGATGGTGCTGATCTAATGTGGAAAGCTTTTAACGATAAAAGTCCTGTAATCATTTTGGACGATCTCTCTACTGAATCTGGCCGAAATGTGCAGATGGGTTACCAGCACATCTTTGCGGGATCGATAATAGGCATACGAAATCCATACGCTCATGCAAACATCAAATTAGAGAAAGAAAAGGCAATGCATTTGCTAGTCCTAGCAAGCCATTTGATGCAGATGATTGATTCTGCCACTCCAGGGGCTGTTGTGCCTGTAGCTCCAAAAGCAAAGAAAGCTCCAGGTAAAAACGGTTCTAGTAAACCTAACATAACGGTTAAGATTGAATTAGGGAAGTGGGAATTAAGAGATAAAACTAAAATCCCCCATCAAGAAGTTCTAGTTTTTTCCGCGCTAAATAGGGGTAATGAGATGACTCTTGATAGTTATGGAATTTTGGTAAAAGATAATTCTACTGAGACCGAGAAAGATCTCCGAGATATTTTTTCTCTAGGGCCAGCAGGATATTATAAAGATGAAGCAGGGTTTTCAAAAGAGATTAACAATTTCGACTACCCTTGTGAGGTATCAGAAACAAAACCATGTACCGTTGGTAAATATATGGATGGTATCATTAAATTGTTAGCTAAGGATGAGTATCATGGTAACGTCGAACTTATCGCCTATTTCAAAGATATATTTGGAAATATTTATAAAAGTAAGCCGTATCCTATCAATATCGATGATTGGTTATAGAAGAGAGACAAATCCCTCAACAAATACTGGATCTTACCAAAGCAATTTTCGTGGAAGTTTATTAATGATTGAGCGAGGAATAAGACCACCAGAATAAGGTCTTTGCCAGTCTTATTATCAATGTCGAGGTAAACATGCTGGCTTAAGAGCCAAGATCTCGCATACTTGGTTGCAGCTTTACCTTAAGGACAGGCTTTTTGAGCCTCTCATTTCTGGACAATCAACGCCAGCAAGTCGAACGCGTATTACGTCATCAAGAGAGCGATCGGAATCTTGTACCTGCAAATCGAAGGTGTCACCATCTACAACATGAGTAACTCGACCATAGACCTCATGAGGGGAACCGGACACTAGTGTAATCAGGATACAGGCTATCAGTCCGATTAGATGGATGAGTTTCATCTTATCATCTTCTAGTGCATCAGATATACATAATATCACCGCCAGTATCGTCACTGGACTTATAGTCACAGAGATTAGCCCTGTGCCGGCCGAAAATCGGACAAAGGATAATCAGCTATACGCCAGATGAACAAAAAAACATTAAGTATTATAACGAAAGGAAAGCCAACAATTCCCGTGATAGCACATGTGCCGCATGGTTCCACTTTCATTCCAAAAGACGTGCGACACTCTCTTGTGTTAAGCGATGCGGAGCTCAAGAAAGAGTTGATTTTGATGACGGACAGCTATACGTCTGAGCTTTTTGCAGGCATTACCGCTTTAGGCGGTTTAGCTTTAGTTAATAATTACAGCAGGCTGGTAGTTGATCCTGAAAGATTTGAAAATGACGAAGAAGAAGTAATGAGCTCGAAGGGAATGGGGGCAATTTATACGAAAACAGCTAATCAGCAAATGCTAAGAAAAGATCTATCGGCAATGGAAAGAGAAGAGATGCTTTCTGCTTATTTCAGACCGTATCAGGAGGCATTGGGGAAAGAGGTGCAAAAAATGCTGGAACAATTTGAGCGATGTCTAATCATAGATTGCCACTCATTTCCATCAAAGCCCCTTCCCTACGAATTAGATCAATCGATCAATAGGCCAGATATTTGTATCGGCACTGATCCGTTCCACACTCCTAAGGAATTGATAACTTTTGTAATGTCGTTCTGTAAAGCAAAAGGAGTAAAATTGACCATTAACAAACCCTTTGCCGCAACAGACTTATTATATTGAAGCATTGCGTCGGTTATTCCTTCCATTTTTATTCACCTTCTTCAATTTCGGTTCTTATCTTCTTTTCTCTCAAAATGCTTTTCGGAGTTTCAACCAAATTAAAATAATTACCACTAGCACACCGGTAAACAGCCATACGGTTCCTAATTCAACCATTTTTATTCATATCCTTTATAAGTAATTCGCACTCTCCTCTTACTCATTCATCATGGTTAAATTGCTTTTTACCTATTTTACCTTTTTGGTGTTGAAGACGGTTATTATATCGAGATTTGGGAGCCAAATATTGACGAGACTTTTGGGAGAGGGCTTTGAAAATGAATGAGATGGCATCCTCCTTCACATGGCTAGATTACTCGGAGAAAGAGCGACAAAAGATGCTGGATATTTTGAGCGCCCTTAAGGAGCATGAGACAAGGGACGAGCTGGGGCTAGGCGTCGTTAGGGATGCCTTTTCAGACATGTTCTTTCCTGGGACGAGTACGATTCAGACGAGAGCCAGGTACTTCTTGTTTGTACCTTGGGTGTATAAAGGGCTAGAGGAGAAGAAAGTCCCTTCATCAAAGATAGAAAGACGTGCAAGGGAGGAGGAGGTGCGGCTGATATACGCCCTCTTAGAATCGGAAGATACAGTGGGCGTGATAGGCAAACGCGAAAAGAAGGGCCTCAAACGCCTTCCGAGCAGTATCTACTGGCAGGGGCTCGGAGCCTGGGGCATCCGGCTCTGTCCATACTCCATTTCCGACTACCACCGCTCTCTAGATGCGTTTTATAGATTCAACAGAGATACCTCCTTCAGCTACGAGGAAGTGATTGATGGTTGCGAGCGGCGTCGCAATTGGCACCCCAGCCTCCCCGAGGCGCCTGATGACTTCCCAAACAGAGCCACTTTCAACCTAACAGATGAGGAGGCCTGCTATCTCAAAGAGAGAGCGTTGGCCAGATGGCCGAATACAATGCTCGCACACCTCCTAGACTCAGATGTGCCGTCAGAATCTGTGCCTTTTCTTTGGGACCACCCCATTTGTCCTGATCTTCCAGATCCAATCAGGGAGAAAATTTTGCATGCGAAAAACTTCTCAGAAGCCATACATGGCGCTTCACTTCTTTACAATCTCATGCTTGCTGAGAAGATGGGGATATTAGGGGGACCTTTGCATGAAGGTATGGTGAGTCATTACGAGGATGAATTGACAAAATGGACTTGACTAATCTTGATGACCATATATCCTATTTTGAAGGAGGGCCTCGAGATTCAACCAGCTCCTGGCTGAAAGAGTCAAAGGATTGAGAATTCAGGCTACATAGGAGGCGTTTTTATAATCTGCTCGAGGATTAGCGGCGAGCGTATTAGTGTGTAATGCGGTTTAATCCAAAAATGTTCGATTTCCAGGCTGCTAAGGAGGTGTTGTATCCAATATGGCCAACTATGCTTTCGACTCTGACTTTCTTCTAACATCACATATAGCTTTCTTATCACATGAGTCGATAGATGAGTTCTCTTTTTTTATTGAGAGAACGTTAAGATGGTCTTGGAATACACACACTGAACGTGATAAATCCTTTCCAATGTTTGCCCTAAGAAAAAATGGAATATCTTCCTGGTTTCTCAAAAAGGTGCCCATTTAATAATAAAAATTATCAAATAAATTGTTGCGAA
>JALHSR010000294.1 GCA_022865315.1 Methanotrichaceae archaeon
CTTATGTGCCCAACACTTTTGATGACTATGGCGAAAAGATCCACGAAGTCTACAAGATACTGATGGGCAAAGGCGAAGTTAGTGATATCATAGAATCAGATGTGCCAAAGATGCCCATGGATTATAACAAGGCTTTATCCTCAGGGGCAATTCGTAGGCCTGCCACTTTTATATGCACAATCTCAGATGATAGCGGTGAAGAATTGCTCTACGCCGGAAAAACCATAACAGATGTCGTAGAGGAGAAAATGGGTGTTGGTGGGGTCATTGGTCTGCTATGGTTCAAGAAAGATCTGCCTGACTATGCCAAGAGATTCATCGAGCTTGTGCTGCAGATTACGGCTGACCATGGCCCGGCTGTAGCAGGAGCCCACAATGCTATAGTGGCTTCATGTGCTGGAAAAGATTTGATTTCATCGCTTTGCAGCGGTCTACTAACGATTGGTCCCAGGTTTGGGGGAGCTATTGACGATGCAGCTAGAGAATTCAAGAGGGCTAAGGAGACAGGCTTGCTGCCTGAGCAATTTGTAGCGGAGATGAAGAAGAAAGGGATCAATATTTCCGGCATTGGGCATAGGATAAAAAGCGTCAAGAATCCTGATAAGCGGGTACAAATATTGATTGACTACGCCCGCAAAAATTTCGCCAAAACAGAATTTCTTGATTACACGCTAGAAGTTGAAAAGCTGACTACTGCCAAGAAAGGCAATTTGATTCTTAACGTTGATGGCTGCATAGGGATCCTTTTTTTGGATCTCATGAGTTCTTGTGGTGCTTTCACAAAAGAAGAGATCGACGAAGTAGTCAAATTGGGTTACCTAAATGGGCTTTTCGCCTTAGGACGAAGTATTGGATTAATAGGTCATATACTGGATCAGAAGCGATTAGGTGCTAGGTTGTATAGGCATCCCACCGAAGACATTGCATATATGCTTCCTTCGGAAGAGGATATAAAGTGCAAGATGTAGGAGCAGGAGTGCAGAGTTGCCTACAATTAGTCAAAAGATACTGGCACGTGCGTCAGGAAACAACTCAACCGTAGAACCTGGCGAGATTGTCGAGGCCGCCATAGACTATGCTATGTCCCATGATGGAACATCGGTTCTGGCTATCAAAGCCTTCAAAGAGATGGGATGTGACCTTGTATGGGATCCAGGACGAATAGTAATCCCCTTTGATCACATTGTTCCGGCAAATAATGAGACTGCTGCAACGCTTCAGATGGAAGTGCGTTCTTGGGCAAAGGAGCAAGGGATAACTAACTTTTTTGATTGTGGATCTGGTATATGTCATCAGGTTTTTTCAGAAAACGGTTTTGCTTTGCCCGGTTCGTTGGTTGTAGGTGCAGATTCACACTCATGCACATACGGCGCTTTCGGGGCTTTTGGCACTGGCGTCGGTGCCACGGATATGGCCGAAATCTATTCACATGGAAGCTTGTGGTTCAAAGTTCCCGAGACATTGGCAATCAAGATATCAGGCCAGCTCAAGAATACCGTCTCTTCTAAGGATTTAGCCCTAATGATTATCGGCGATTTAGGTGCAGAGGGAGCAACCTATAGATCGATAGAATATATCGGTCCAGTAGTGGAAGATCTAAGCATCTCAAGTCGTATGACGCTATGCAACATGGGTGTTGAGATGGGCGCCAAAGCGACTATCATCCCTCCCGATAAAAAGACATACAGTTTCCTGAAAGGAAGAGCAAAAAGAGATTTTAGGGCAGTATTTTCAGATCCTGGTTCTTACAATGAGGAAAAGGAATACGATGTCAGTGACTTGGAACCACAGGTGGCTATTCCTTTTCGTGTTGACAATGTAAGACCAGTTTCTGAAATTGAAGGTTTAGAGGTGGACCAAGTATTTGTTGGCACGTGTACGAACGGAAGATTGGACGATTTGAGAATAGCAGCTGATATTCTGAAAGGCAGAACGGTTAAGATCAGGACCTTGGCCATACCTGCATCTAGAGAAGTCTTGATGGAAGCCCTTCAGATTGGAATTATTGAGATTCTTGTTAAAGCGGGTGTAATGTTGGCACCGCCTGGTTGCGGGCCTTGTCTCGGTGCACATATGGGTGTTCTTGGTGAGGGTGAAATTTGTGTTTCAACATCAAATAGAAACTTCCCTGGCCGGATGGGCAAAGGTGGACTTGTCTACTTGGTTTCGACTGCAACGGCCGCTACTACTGCCCTAAATGGCTACCTCAGCTCGCCAGTGGCCTGAGACAAGACTCGAGGGTCTTTTCATGCGTTTCGATCTTCATGTTCACTCCAATTTTTCCGATGGTCATGACGATGTAAGAACGATACTTAAAGTGGCAGTCAAGAAAGGCCTAAACGGGCTATCCATAACTGATCATGATACAATGCGTGGCCTTGAGATGGCGCAAAGAATTAACAAAGACCTGAATTTGGATCTGGTGTTGATTCCTGGAGTGGAGACGACCACATTGGAAGGACATCTCATATTCTTGGGATTGGAGGATACTCCCAAGAGGAAAATGACTGTTGAGGAGACAATTGAAGAGGCTAGAGACTTAGGCGGAATTGTCGTAGTGCCTCACCCCTACCATCCGTTTAGAAACGCTATGGGTCGCATTCCGGACTGCGATGCGGTTGAAGTCTTCAACTCTAAGCACATCTTTGGAATAGCCAACGCAAGAGCTCGAATGAATGCGCAGCATCGTGGCCTCCCAATGGTGGGCGGCAGCGATTCTCATTTTGCCGAAACGGTAGGACTCGGAGTAACCGTGATTGAA
>JALHSR010000295.1 GCA_022865315.1 Methanotrichaceae archaeon
GTGCGCAAGTTTTGTTAATTGTGAGACGTGTTTCGTTGGCGGGAACGATTGTGAATAGAAGTTTTGAGAGGTAAAAAGTATGGGAGAGAATGGAATGCGGACTCTGGAAGAAGTATTGGAGTGGGATCGGACATATTTCGAAAAACATCCGGACTCAGAAGGATATGCGCGGATACCTCATCCGGATGAGTGGCCTGTGCCACTTGAAATGATGTACGACATGCTGGTAGTAATCCAAAATGCCGAAGGTTTTCGCACGAGGTTCTTGGTGCATCGGCCGGGAAGTTGGGAAGAAGCAATGAAACTCTTGAGATAAAAAATGTCCAAGAGCGTCTTTGACGATAAAAAAAATCATATATAAGTTTGATAAATATCCAAACTAGAGAATAAAAGGCAAACCCGTGAAAACAATCTCTGCCGAGTGGATTATGCGGGGGACGGTAGTCGAACCCGCGAACATCTGCGTTAGGGGATCTTAAGTCCCGCGCCTTTGAACTGACTTGGCAACCCCCTTTATGCATGCTGGTTTAGATCAACCACGACTCTCTCAAAATGTATGGACACAACTCATGCTTGAATTTGGAAACAAGTTCTTTAATTATAGATAATGTTAAGTTACACTGACGCCAATGATAAAATGTGAAATTAAATGAGATGCAGAAAGATTTTGGCCTATATTACAGTGTTTACTTTATGCATTTTAATCAGTATTACATCTGGGCAAGATTGGCTTGAGGGAGGATATTCATACAGCGGCGTTATAGCTCAACATTTCACCGATCCCATCTTCAACTCATATCCTACTGGTGGGCAGCCTTATCAATTTAAATCCGGCATTTATCCTGGACCTTATGGTGTATATCCCTTTAATCCAATGCCTTCTTATTCGAACTTCAGATTGAGTTCTTTGGCCGGGATGAATTGGGAACCTTTTCAAAACAACTGGTCAAAAACTATGGATTATGCAAGAAAAAAATCGTCCTTTAGAGTCTATCCTAGTCCACCCTCTACGTATCAAGTCGTACAAAATCCTCCTTCAATCGCAGCGGATACACCAGTTACAGTAGTATCACAGGGCATGCGAGGATATCAGGTATTCTTGGATGGAAATTATATAGGGACTGAGGGAACCGGTGGAGATCCTCTCGATGGAAAGTTCAGCTTCAGCGTGGTTGGCAACCAGGACCATGATATCAGGGTTTATGATGGTCAATTCAACTATCCGAAGACCATGTACTTCTCCGGGGGCGTCCAAAAGATAATTAACGTGGAACCAGGAACTTCGGCTTACATTTTACCGCAATTCTTTTACTAATCATCTCAAAAATTCTCTTATTTTTCATCTATTTGTTTTTCTGTTCATTATACCATGAAATAATATCTTCGGCAGAAACACCATACAGCAAAACCGCTTCTCTTGGCGGTCCGAGAATTAACCACGTATACGTGGGTAGCTTCTTGTACAATACCCAAAATTGCCGGTTCAAAAATCTCAAACCCGCTTGTTTAGTTGGCCATGCTGTACATTATATACCAAAAAATTTTTTATTCCATAAATCTGTAAATGATTTTTGGAGGCTCAATAGTACATATCCTGACACTCTAGGAGGGGGATGCCATGCGAAATTCCGCTGTTACTACAATTGCCCCTACAGGCACAATCAGCATTATTGCAGGAACTAGTAGTGGCATAGAGCCATTATTCGCACTTAGTTTTGTGCGGCACCGCTTTCATTTGCGGTGAAACGTCCTCGCCGCAAACCACAATCGGCGGCAATCGACGGCCGAGCAGGATCTACAACAGGCATCAGAGAGAGCGGCGAGCAGAGGTTAGCGTGATGCGTATGCTGGTGAGATCCCTACTTTCCGCGAGGAATAGTTATTGAGTGACTATAATGGACACAACAGAATCAGAAACAGGAAAGAAAAAGCGCGTTAGTGGCTGGTTATCAATTAAGAGTCCTGACGATGTTGAAAAGGCAATAACACGCGCGATCAATAAAATACTGGCTTCGAGTGATTGTATAAATCATGTTGGGAAAATTGCTAGTCTCGCCAATGCGTGGGTGAATGTCAGGCGGCTTGCGATCGATGCAGAAGAGGTTCGTGGAATCAAGGATCGTTTGACCAAATTGGAGGAGGATCTCACGAAGCGCGTTTCGAAGTTGGAGGGAACTAAGTGATTGCTGGCCTGAGAGACTTGGAGAAGCGTTTAGAGAAATTGGAGCCGCATTTGGCACAAGCAACGGCTTCTCTCGATAGCAAAATTGTTGACCTCGTTATTAGCAAACTTTCGGACAAGGAGCTAGAGATCCTCCACGAGATGTCATATTTAAGAGAAAGCGGGTTTA
>JALHSR010000030.1 GCA_022865315.1 Methanotrichaceae archaeon
ATCGAAAAAATGGCCATAGTAGGCGATAAGTCATGGGAGAAATGGATTACACATTTGGCCAAATACGCATATGCTAGCGATGCCAAGTTTTTCCATTCAGCCGATATCAGCAAGGCTTGGGCTTGGCTTCGAGAATGATTCCGGATGCATTGTTTTCATCGACTTATAACAAAAACTTTATTTTCCATTTTTTGAATTTATTGCCAAGAGATTTCCTTCTAGCCCTTAGCTGCTTGACGCACTAACAGCTTAGGATTGACCACATCACAATGAATGCCCCAACCACTAAGCATAGACCAGATCATGAGAACGCCTCTACGGTGGACTGATCCTTCATCTTCTGCCAGGTCTTGGCCGTCAGGGGCTTCCTCTAAGTAGAATAAACGATCAGCTAGATTGGCTTTAGTTCATCCAAGAAAGGATCATGCCAAGTGAATATAGCGGAACTACCTCCATGAAGCCGCCTGTTTCAGGGTAATTGAACCTCGATCAAATTTTAGATCGAAGTATCATGAAGAGGCTCGAAGCTATCTGATAAATAATCATAAAATCTCAATCAAAATTTGTTTTGGGTTAATAATGCCAGAAGGATTCAAGGGCAAAGAAAATTGAAGCAAAGTAACGCAAGTTCCATCGCAATTGCAATATCCTCGATACAATGAAACTCAAATTGAATTGGTATGCGAGTTATCCTGCACGTAGATCTAGATGCATTCTTTCCATCCGTGGAAGTTCGAGAACATCCAGAATTGAAGGGTAAGCCCGTAATAATCGGTGCCGATCCGAAGGAAGGCAAAGGCAGAGGCGTTGTAAGCAGTGCTTCCTATGAGGCCAGAAAATTCGGTATTAAATCAGCCATGCCAATAACCCGGGCTTGGAAGTTATGTCACGATGGTGTTTATCTTAGACCCCACTTTGACCTATATATCCCGGCATCCAATAGCGTAATGAAAATTCTGAAAAGCAATGCCGATAAATTTGAACAAGGCGGCATAGATGAAGCTTATCTCGACATATCAAATCGAGTAAAGGATTTCGACGAAGCCCGTGAATTTGCCAAACAGCTGATGGAAGAGGTGCTTGAGAAAGAAAAATTGACCTGTTCGGTTGGTGTCGGACCGAATAAGATGATTGCTAAAATTGCCTCTGATTTCAAAAAGCCCTAGGGTCTGACAGTAGTTAAGGAAGAGGATGTCAAAGATTTTCTATTTCCACTGAAAGTCAGAAAGATTCCTGGCGTGGGACCCAAGACTGAGCGCATTTTAAAGGAGATAAATATCGAAACCATTCGTGATCTAGCCTCCACAGAACCAGAGATGTTGATAGAACTATTTGGGGTGTGGGGTGCCAGGCTACATGAATTTGCCAACGGGATTGATTATAGCGAGGTGATAGAGGAATACGAAACAAAGTCGGTTGGGAGAGACACCACCTTTTAGAAGGATATGGATGATGAAGAGCAGATACTTCAGGTCTTAGATGGATTGGCAGAGGAAGTGCATGAGGATGTGATTGCTAATGGGTTTAAATTCAAAACAATTACTGTTAGAGTCAGATATCAGCATTTTGACACGCATACTCGGTCCAAATCTCTGTTGTTTCCCACAAACGACCTGGATATCCTTAAGAATAGTGCCAAGCGGCTGATTGGACCTTTTCTACGAGGAAACAAAAAAATCAGATTGATTGGGATTAGAGTGTCCAATTTGAGTTTCCATAATGTTATTACTCATCAAGTTGCAGGATAGTGAGAAACTGTAGAATAATGCTGGCATATCTTAAAAGGCTCCCTTTAAACAGACACCAAATACTAAGGGCAAAAGAGGAGAAAATGATGCTAGCCTCAACCTATTGCCCTCCCTTCTATTCTATTAGATGCCTGAATGAAATACTTTCGCCTTGCCTGGATCGTGCATTTATAAACGCCAATGCAATAGTTTGCTTGTAGAAGCTGAAGATTGCACGAGACCCTACATGGTTCTGGGCAAAAGTGCGATCTTCCTCACCCCCTATTTTTGGTGGCAATCCATGGCAAACATGATCACAATTTCACAGAGCCGTTCATTCAGAAGTGCAAGAGTCTGGCTAAAGCAGAAAATCTCTATGTGGACATGAAAGATGGACAGATTCGCTTAGCTTGGAAAGATTGTGACGGCTCTACTAACAAGGTCGCATACATCGACAGAGTTGAGGCGGTTAGGCTTGGCATATCGTATGATTCACTTAGTGATGCTGTTTCAGAGGGTGGCGGGGCGATCGATATCGATGGCCATTATCCTGTGACCAATGGGATCATACGAAGTTTAAGGAAGGTAGGCCTTCGAAAATAGGTAGGTATATGATCAAGCTTTTCTCCAAACTTCTAGGGTCTGATCTATATTTGCAACTGGCTTTACATCGAATAGAATATGTGGAGTCCATTTCATCAGTGTGGTGAGTATATCAGCTTCGGTTCCTTCCATGAGTAGATATCCACTATTCAGATTACAATACTGTCCCCAATCAGTGAGCTTACCCGATTTAAAATCTGCCTTAACCGTTTCAAGCAATGATATGTGTTGCTTCGCCCTGTTAGCAAGGTCATCTGGTATTAAGGGGTTCTTTTTCCATTCAACATGGAATTTTGTCATTCTTCATCATCTCCCAAATATCATTTAGCATTTTGATAAGGCAATAATTATTTATTTA
>JALHSR010000296.1 GCA_022865315.1 Methanotrichaceae archaeon
AGCTTGATTTTGATACCGTTATCTGTTTCTACTCTTAATCTCTCATCCAGTTCCCCAGCCCTCTCAACTCTGATGATTTCCCCCTTCATATGGATATATTTAGCAATACATTATTTTATGTATTTCGGTATACTATAATATTTTATAGCGGCGTAAGAAAAATCACCGCAAGTTGTCTTCCAGTATGTATTGGATATCCTCCTGGAAAAGATGATGCATAAAATCTTACGCCGCCTAATCTTGGCACTACGTATCAGAGCATTCCACTTGCTTATTGTGCTTGGTGAGAAAATCTCTAATTATGCTACGAGAATGGCCGACTCGTTCGGCGATCTGCATTACTGTCATGCCTTCTTTGTATAATCTCATTATTTCGGCCTGAGCTTCAGGATTCTTCTGCAAATTTACCTTTTTGCCTTTGGAAATATCAGATATTTTCCCTCCAGGATAATCTACCCTCTGAGGTTTTATTATTACTAAATCCTTGACCTTTTGAGGTGCAGAGCTAATTACCAAATCACTTAATTTTTCATCTGCCGTTTTGCCCTCAAGCGTGGCCCATATCTTGATTATCTGTAAAGCTTCCGAAGATAATGCAATCCTAGGCTTTCGTATAACTTTGTCCATGAGGATAATTTATCTTCCGGGTACTTAGACCCTTCGAAGCTCGGAATTATTGCCTTAAAATAGATTATACGCATTACCGCCATGTTGCGGCCTTGAAAAATATATCCACAGGATTCAATTTAGTGGATACACTGAAATGGGATGATCAATACGCTCCTCCCTAATGGGATTATGATAAATTCGGTAGACCGAATATTATATTTATGGAGCTAGATAGATAAAATGGCAATATCTCCCGAGGCTGAAAGGAACATTGATAAGGAGTATACAGATTTCCTTATCGGAGATAAAATGATATTGTGCTCCAAATGTAAGCATTACCTTGGTTTGCGAAAATGTAAAGCTTTTCCAAAATTGATACCGAGGGCCATTATTACGGGAAAACATGATCATAGAAAACCCTACCCCGAGGATAACGGCATATTATTCAAGCCCAAATCATAACATTAACTAAAGCCTTAAAAAGGGCTTGAGCAGGAATGATGTAAATATATATTGGCCCTCTGCACATCGAAATGTCAGATAGTTGTGATGCTAGATTCCTGCAATTAAGGGCATTATGTATAGAAATCACACAATCAGCAACAGAAGACAGCATAGGGATCGATGTCTATTGAAGCCATCCTCCGTAAAATCGCCATTAACTTGAACCAGCTTATGAACTTATTAACTTCTTGTGTTTCGTCCATCTCAAGCCACCGCCTCGGCTAATCCTTTCCGGAAGCATTTAGCGAGGGAAAACGTAGCTAGATGAATAATAGAAACCATTAGCCTCTCATCGTTTCCCTCGACATTGACTACCCCGCCAGACGGCCAACATTTCAAATTCGGCAAAAACCCCTTTGAATAAAGTGTGTGCAAATCACCATAAATTATATCAAAAAGATTGCAATTTAGGTTCATTATGCCATGCGTATGGGTGGGATTTAGAGTTGATCCACCTATTAGGGAAATAATAGGAGAAGCGCCTAATGATATAGAGCTGATAAAAAAGAATGGTTCCATTGTCGAATTACATGTATTGATCGGCGAAGAACGTACAGAGAAAATAAAAAATTCCGATCATTTTAAGAAAATAATAACACAATCCGAAGAAAAGTGGATCGAAGATAATCCCGGTAAGACACGAGATACCACGGAAAAATCAAAGAATTTCATCAACAAATTAAAGAGCGAAATAAGAAGCTGTTCAACCCAACGAGCAAACTATTTCATTAATCAACTAAATTACAGACTCGATTCTGCGACATATTCAGTCCAGTTTAAGGAATTGGCAATTCTTAAATTCACACGAGAGATTCAGTTTGGTACAAGTGCCTATGTAAAAAGTGATTACATAACTGACATTTTCGACCTAAATGACGCAGACAATGAGTTGAGTAGGCTAATAACCAGTTATTCAAATGGATTGAGAGCTTTAAAGAACGAGGACCTTGTTAGCGCATATAAATTTTTTTATTTGGCATTTCCAGAAGGGTATGAAATTACAAATAATGTCAGTCTCAACCTTGATTTAAGGATTCTTCGGCATGGTGCTAGTCATAACATTTTAAGAGACCGAACGTTGCAGACAAGAGCTAAACAATTGTTAGGCGATAGTTTTGTGAGACCCGATAAAACAGATCCCAGTAAAACATATGCATATATTGATATGACTGAACCAAGGCATATGGCCCTATTCAAGGAGCATTTACCTATTATAAGAAATGCCGCAAGAGACTATTTGGATATGCGTATTCAATCTCATCCAACTGTCTAGAGAATTGAAACGTTCGTTGTTTATAACGGAAATGGCAGACCGCGTATTCTGCTTCTATGAACGTCAGCAAAAACAAACAAGAGGCAAATTGCATGTCATGGAGTCTTTCAAGGAGAAACCAAGTGGAAAATAAAATTAATCCTTAAAAAGAAAGGGATACCAACTTCGTAAATATATATTGGCCCTCTGCTAATCGAACACTCGTTTGAAGAATGGTGCAGTGTTTACAAAAAAGTTATCACAAGGTAAGAATGCACACAACATATAACAGACAAGGCCACGTGATTCAATATCTATTGACAGCATCCCGTCCCATTCAATTACTAGTAATTACTACCTGTAACCTAATGGTACATAAACCATCTAAACATTAAATCCGCATTGCTTTGGTCTCATTGTATTCTCTCGCACATGTCCATATGTTCTATAGCCACTGTCGCACCTGATACTGCAGGTGTAAAAATCCGGTAGTTCTCTCATTTATGCACTTTATTTGATTTGGATTCGAATAAAATGCCGCTGTCCTGGGATACTTAGCATGTTGTTTTTTCACAACATTTAGCCATTTAAATCCCCTTTGACTGTAATAAGACAATTTTGCGGATATTTGTATTGATTTTTTGATGGTTTGCGGATATATGCGGATATGTTTTTAGGCATTGTCTAAGGCCTATAGATAACGAAAAATCGCATTTGCGGATATATGCGGATATGTAAAACCAGCCTTTCAGACCCAGAATATCTGGCATATTACATGAGATTGTATTATGTATAATATCATTCAATAAACGAGGATAGGAAAAAGATATCCGCAA
>JALHSR010000297.1 GCA_022865315.1 Methanotrichaceae archaeon
GAACGTATCCACGAACGAATAGCCAACAGAAGAACCGATTTTGTAAACCAGATGGGCAGACAACTTGTAAACCGTTTTGGTGTAATTGCATTCGAAGATTTGAATATTAAAGATATGGTCCATAACCATACTTTAGCTAAGTCCATTTTCGATGTGGCTTGGAGGATGTTAATCAAATCGACTGAGAGCAAAGCAGCATATGCTGGTTCAAAAGTTGTATTAGTAGATCCCAAGTACACGTCTCAATTGTGTTCTAGATGTGGATTGATAGTTAAGAAAGATCTTTCGGAACGAGTCCATAACTGCCCGGAATGTGGGTTGGCAATGGATCGAGATCTCAATGCAGCTATAAATATTCTGAGATTGGGGTTTCTCTCTTCGTATCAAATCGATAGAAGCCTATCCCATTTAGGGGATGGGAGAAGTCACCTCTAGCGGTCGATTCAGGAGATAATCAAAAACGACGTTAGCTTTATCAATCATTAGTTATTAACAATCCCGAACCGGCTTTCCGGTCAAAAGGTGAATTGATATGAATGCGTGGGATCGCTTTATTTGGTAAAATTCGGTTTCTTGATACCACACTACGTGATGGGGAGCAGACTCCTGGAGTTTCTTTGATTCTGGAAGAGAAGGTGGATATCGCTCGCGCCCTTGATGATATTGGTGTTGATGTTATTGAGGCAGGATCGGCTGCTACCTCCGAGGGAGAGCGTCAGTCAATAAGGGCCATATCGGCTTCCGGTCTGGATGCCGAAATCTGCAGTTTTGCTCGGGCTGTAATTAGAGATGTCGATAATGCTTTGGATTGTAACGTGGACTCTGTACATCTCGTCGTTTCAGTTTCAGATCTTCACATCGAACGCAAGCTAAGATCAGATCGAACGTCCGTTATTCGCAAGGCTGTGGAGGTAACAGAGTATGCAAAGGAACATGGTCTAATTGTGGAATTGAGTGGTGAGGATGCCAGCCGCGCTGACTTGGACTTTCTGGTCTCCCTTTATGAAGCTGGCATCCGAGCGGGTGCTGAAAGGTTATGCTTCTGCGATACGGTAGGCGTATTAAGACCTGAGATAACATCTGATATCTTTTCCAGGCTCTCCCAACTAGGAGTTCCAGTAAGTATTCACTGCCACAACGATTTCGGCATGGCCACAGCTAACACTATAGCTGCCCTTCGATCTGGCGCAGCCCAAGCACACGTTACTGTTAATGGCATAGGCGAACGTTCGGGTAATACAAGCTTGGAAGAGGTTGTTATGACCCTCGAATCGCTTTACAAGGTGAGCACGGGAATTAAATGCCAGCAGCTATACCAACTATCTCGATTAGTCTCGAGATTGACAGGAATACCTTTGGCCCCAAACAAAGCTATAGTAGGCGAGAATGCTTTTACGCATGAAGCAGGGATTCACGTGCATGGCTTGTTGGCAGATACGGCCACATACGAACCTATGCCCCCTGAAATCGTGGGTCGAAAAAGGCGCATTGTTTTAGGGAAACATGCAGGTAGAGCTTCAGTGGAGCTGGCGCTGAAAGATTTCGGATTTGCAGTCACAGAAGACCAATTGGCTCAGATAGTTACTCGGGTGAAGGATCTGGGTGATAAAGGCAAGCGTGTCTCAGATGCTGATCTGCAGGCTATAGCCGAGATTGTACTTTCTATTCAAAAAGAACCAAGGGTAAGGCTGAATGAGCTGACTGTCGTAGCAGGAAATACCGTTACCCCTACCGCATCGGTAAAGCTCCAGCTTGACGGTTTAGAAAAACTTGAGGCAGGCACGGGCGTAGGTCCGGTGGATGCCGCAATTAACGCGATCCGGCGGGCAATCTCGGGAGTTGCAGATGTGCGTCTGGAAGAGTACCATGTGGATGCGATAACAGGCGGTACCAATGCATTGGTTGAGGTCTGGGTTACCATGGCTTTGGCCGATAGAAAGATAACTGCCAGAGCCGCAGGGGCGGACATAATTATGGCCTCAGTGGAGGCGGTTTTGGAGGGTATTAATAGATTGATGCAGCTTGATGATAAGGCTGAAAATGCGCGTAATCGCCTGCATGCTTCGAAAAACTGAAATTGGCTAAGAGAAAGTGAGTTCGCATTGCTTCATGTGAAAATTCCTTTGGTGGAACTGTGTTGGCTGAATAATGCAGCAGGCTAATAAACGTGATCGGATCTAGACAGAAGGTCCAGTTAGGACTCAAAGATAGAATATTGAGATATTATTGAGGAATGAGTAAAGATGGCTGGGAAATCAATTGCCAGAAGCACAGGTGTAGTCCATATCACATTGTCTCGGTGGGCAATGCCTGTTAGCATGATAAAGCTGGTAAAGTATGAGGAGGAAACAACAAATGCCTAAGATGACAGGAGCCCAGGTAGTACTAGAGTGCCTGAAAAGAGAAGGCGTAGATGTAGTTTTTGGTCTTCCTGGCGGAGTATTGTTGCCCCTCTATGATGCCATCTATCACTCAGACATTAGGCATATCTTGGTACGCCATGAGCAGGGTGCGGCGCATATGGCTGATGGTTATGCCAGGTCGACAGGTAAGGTAGGGGTGTGCATTGCTACCTCTGGCCCGGGTGCCACTAACTTGGTTACAGGCATTGCAACAGCCTTTATGGACTCAGTTCCCCTTGTGGCCATAACTGGGCAAGTGAATACTTTTCTAATAGGCAAAGATGCTTTCCAGGAAGCAGATATCACTGGCATAACTATGCCAATAACCAAACACAGTTACCTTTTGAGGGATGCCAAAGATATACCTCTGGTATTCCGAGAGGCCTTCTACATCGCCAGAACTGGTCGGCCAGGGCCAGTACTTATCGACTTGCCTCGTGACGTGACTGTTGCAGAGCTTGAATTTTACTGGCCAGATGTCAAACTAGCTGGCTATAATCCATCCACCAGAGTTCACGAAATGCAGATCAAGAGGGCTGCAAAGGACCTTATGGAGGCCGAGCGGCCAGTAATTTACGTGGGTGGGGGCGTCAAATTTGCGGATGCAAACAAGGAGCTTATAACATTTGCAGAAAAGCTGAATGCTCCTGTAACTACTACACTTATGGGTGTAGGTTGTTTCCCCGAGGATCATACGCTATCATTGGGGATGCTTGGAATGCATGGTACGAAGTACGCCAACTTCGCTATTCAGGAATCTGACCTAATAATGGCTATAGGAGCGCGATTCGACGATCGAGTCACTGGAAAGATAACAAGCTTTGCTCCAAAGGCTAAGATAATCCATATCGATATTGATCCAGCGGAAATAGGCAAAAATGTGCGTGTGGATATCCCTGTTGTAGGAGACGCCAAGAATGCGTTAGCTGCACTGTTGAAGGAAGTTCAAGCCAAGCCTAGATCAGCCTGGAATGATAAGATAGACCAGTGGAAGCTTGATTATCCTTTGAAGTACATTCCAGATCCGAACATAATCAAACCACAATATGTAATCGAGAAGATATGCGAATTGGCGCCAGATGCTATAATCACTACGGAAGTCGGGCAGAACCAAATGTGGGCTGCACAATTCTATATACATAAGGACCCACGAAAATTCATATCCTCAGGCGGACTAGGAACCATGGGTTACGGCTTCCCTGCAGCTATCGGTGCGAAAATAGGGAACCCCGACTGTGATGTCATTGATATCGCAGGGGATGGCAGTTTCCTCATGAATAGCCAAGAGTTGGCTACCGCTGTTGTGAACGATATTTCTGTGAAAGTGGCAATATTGAACAACGGCTGTTTGGGCATGGTGAGGCAGTGGCAAGAACTATTTTTCGGGAAAAGATATTCTGCGACTATTCTTGGTCGCACTAGTCCTGACTTCGTTAAATTAGCTGAAGCCTATGGGGCCTTAGGGTTGAGAGCTACGAAACCTTCAGAAGTTGAGTCTGTTATAAGGACCGCCCTAGCTTCTGATAAGCCCGTTGTCATGGATTTCATAATAAATCCAATGGAGAAAGTCTCGCCAATGGTGCCAGCAGGGGCTGCAATTAGCGAAATACTTGACCTTGAGTGGTGTGAAGAGACCGAAATTAGTGCCATGGATAAGATGTTGGTATCAGGAAGATATGTCAGCCGGGAGGAGTGTGCATGAAGCACACTATCGCAGTAATTTTGGAGAACAAGTCTGGAGCGTTGAGCAGGATAGCTGGACTTTTCAGCCGCAGGAGTTTCAATATTGATAGTCTCTCGGTAGGGGCAACAGACAATCCTGATTATTCTCGCATGACTATCAGCGTTAGGGGTGACAGGGTAGTGTTGGAGCAGGTCATCAAGCAACTAAGCAAGTTAATCAATGTGATTAGGGTGAGCGAGCTGGATCCGGCGGAGTCTTTGGAGCGAGAACTGGCAGTTATAAAGGTGAGCACGGATCGAGAAAACAGGGCAGAGATTATGCAGCTTGTAGATATCTTCCGGGCCAAGATTATTGATGTATCTGCTAGATCGATGATTATTGAGGTCACAGGCGATGAAGAGAAGATTGATGCTATAGTGCTTCTTTTTAGGCAGTTTGGGATAAAGGAGATGGCTCGGACAGGCAAGGTTTCAATGGTCCGTGGCACAAGGGTGATCAAGGCTTAGCTTTATAGCCTTAGACAATTTTTTTGAGTCCAATCACGTAAGAAGTCGTTTTGCCGAAATAAAATTAGGAATAGGAGGTTATAATTTGGCAAAAATATACCACGATCAGGATGCAGACCTGAGAGTATTAAGAGACAAGACTATTGCCATCATTGGCTATGGCAACCAAGGGCATGCCCAGGGAGCCAATCTGAAAGAATCAGGATTAGACGTCATTGCTGCAGATATTCCCGGCACACCAGCCTGGAAAAGAGCGGAGCAGGACCAAGTTAAGGTCATGAGTGTGGCGGAGGCGTCGAAGGAAGCAGATTATATTCAGATTCTTCTCCCGGACGAACTCCAATCCAGGATCTATCGAGAGCAAATCGCTCCGCATTTGGAGGAAGGAAAGATCTTGGGATTCTCTCATGGCTTTAATATCCGTTATTTCCAGATCATGCCACCCCAAAATGTTGATGTAGTGATGATTGCGCCTAAAGGTCCTGGGGACCTTGTTCGAAGAACCTTTCAGGATGGTATCGGAGTCCCATGCTTAGTGGCTATTGAGCAAGATTTTAGCGGTTATGCTTTGAAATACGCTTTGTCTTATGCAAAGGGCATCGGAGGCACTAGGGCAGGTGTCATCGAGACGACTTTTGCAGAGGAGACAGAGACGGATCTCTTTGGCGAACAAGTTGATCTTTGTGGCGGAGTTACAGAATTGATCAAAGCAGCATTCGAGACCATGGTTGAAGCCGGTTATCAGCCGGAGATCGCATACTTTGAAGCCTGTCACGAGTTGAAGCTCATCGTGGACCTAATCTATGAAGGCGGGTTCATGAGGATGTGGAACGCCGTATCAAATACAGCAGAATACGGTGGCATGACCCGCGGGTCTAGAATCATTAATGAGCAGTCTCGTGAGGAGATGTGGCAGATTCTGGAAGATATCCAGACTGGCGAGTTTGCACGTGAGTGGATTTTAGAAGGCCAAGCCGGCCTGCCAGTGAAGAAATCTTTAGAACAGATAGAATCTGAGCACCCTATAGAGAAAGTTGGAGAACACTTGCGTTCGATGATGCCTTGGCTCAGCAGGAAGAAATAACAAGAAAAAGGTGTGAAGGTGGGATATCCCATCTCTTAAATCCTTTTTATCGCCAAAAAAAAATGTGATTCTTTCTTTTGCAGGATGCTTAACTATTCTTTTCATCAAGGCAATAAAATATTAGCACTTAAGTTATTGATGGCTTGATATATATTGTTGTTCCCTGCTCTCCTTTGTTGGGATCATAAATTTTTTCCCATTTCCCGCAATAACATTGATCGTTATTAATGGAATTTACATCGATACTGTGGTATCAAGGATCTAGTTTAGCTTGGAAAACGCCACTCTCATTGGTTTGTCCAGAATACTTGGAGACCATTATGACATTAGCGGGTGAATAGATATCGGAAATCCGTGGTTGCTTTGTTAGATTATCGTGTACTTCGACAAAAAATAGATTGGGCTCACCGCCATAATACATAAGTGGGACAGTTAGCGTCTAACACACATATATGCAAAATACCCTAAGGCAAGGGCCATGATGATGATAATAGTCGCTAAAGCATAGATATTTCTTGACAAATCTTATCTCCTCTGAAGTAAAAGGTCAATAGAGTGACCTTTTACTCATATCAAAATTCGTATATGTATTGGTTATCTTCTGGATTCTAATTGGATTACTATATTTGAGTTCGGATAAAATAATATAAATATCAAGAGAGTTCTATGCGCTTGAAATATTTCCAAGGCTTTAGGAGAGGAAAGTTTATATGAGGGAAATGTGAATTGGGGGGATAGATAAGTGCCAGCAAGGCACTCGCAGTCAAAGACACATTGGTTTGTAGCATGCAATTATAAAAAGTACGACAACTACAAGATAGGAGGGAGGAGCGGTTTCAGGAGTGCGGCAAAGATGTATGCCGCGCTCATGGAGTCGCGACATAGCAATTTTTGAGGAATATTTTTTTATTGAATATATATCTCTTGTAGGGTCGGATTAGAACCTCAATTGGATAATTTGAATTTGTGTTCGTAACCGACAGGTACAATCTTGCGTTTATTCCCGTTTCGCTCCATCCATAATCCTTTATCAACTACATAGCCTATTACTTTAAGATCACAGGCTTTCATAGCAGCCTCTAAACTATCAGGTTCGACAGTGAATAGCAGCTCAAAATCTCCTCCTGCGCTCAATGCAAATTCCAATGCCTTCTCATAACCGACCATCTCCACTATCTCATGGGGAATTGGTAAAGATTCTTCTTGGATGACGAAACCGATATGGTTGACCTCACTAAGGTCGCATATTGAACGAGCCAATCCATCGCTATTATCCATCATCGACGTGACTGATCTGGAATGGGCTAAAGCTCTGCCCTCCTTCAGCTTAGGCTTTGGCTCCAACAAGTACTTTATGTATTCATTCTTGAAATCAGCCTGATTTATAGCATAAAGCCCAGCTCCTGCAGTACCAAGATAACCTGTAGTGCATAGAAGGTCACCTCGACGAGCTCCAATGCGTCTCAAGATCAAATCTTTCTCAACGAAGCCAAAGGCACACCCAGTAAGTGTCAGCTCTCTGGATGTGTCTATGTCTCCGCCCAGAATTCTTGTGCCGAAAGCTAAAGCGCAATCTTTTAAACCTGTGAAGAGCTCATCTATGAAAGATAGATCAATCTCGGGCGCCAAGCCTGCTGCAATCAGAAGTCCGGCTGGTTCAGCACCCATTGCTGCTATATCGCTAAGGTTAACAGAGACTACCATCCATCCTATCTGCCAAGGCGTCATTATCTCTGGAAAATCTGTTTCCCTATGCAGCATATCTGTTGTAACCACAAATTGGCTGTCGTCTATATCTATTGCGGCACAATCGTCGTTGACAATATCTCCAAGAATCTTCGAGATGCGCCAAATAAGCTGTCGCTCGCTTATGCTTTTACATTTAGTCATATTTTTCAATCAAAATGGCCTATTGGAAATTATAATTTTGGTTTGAGATGGTCATAGCCGGGAAAGAAGCTTGGATTTTCAGAGGATCTTGCAGAATAGTTCAATATGATGCTTGTAGCCTAATTACATTTCAGTCTCAATAGGAATGAGAGATTTCCTTTGAGCTTCTCACCATATCTTCTGGAACGGAAAATGATTTTCTTCTTTTGCTATTCATATGCCAAAAAAAATTATCAACTTATTTGGAAATGCAGTAGCAATTGCTATTGAAGCATACTGATGTTTATTATGGAGAACCAAGATATACTTGGGCAATAATCTGCTGATATGCGTTTAGGAATTGTCATCTCTGATGCTGGGGACTGGATGGCAAGATCGTTTCAAATTGCATTTCAAGCAAGAGGCGTTGATGCTAGGTTTCTCAACTTATCAGATCTAGCTATTTCGATCGATGAGACCATATCATTTGTAAGCAATGGCATAGATCTTCAGAAGCTCGATCTCATTGTTGTGCGTGACTTAGGTCGAAAAGGAGCGCATGACATAGCAATGCGGTTTGAATTACTCAATGCTCTTCAAGGTCTTGGAATAATTGTAATAAATCCTCCGGCTGCAATTGCAGCAGCAGCCAATAAATCTGCTACATCAATGGCGCTTCAGCGTTTGGGAATTCCTACTCCCAAAACAACAGTCACAACCGATCCCGTGAAGGCTCTTGAGACTTTGCACACTTATGGGAAAGCAGTATCCAAACCCCTATTTGGATACAAAGGAAGAGATGTATTATTGCTTTCAGATGGCGATAAGGACAAACTCTGCAAGATCATCGAAAAGAATGGTTTTGTTTACCTTCAGGAATTCGTGGAATCTCCTTGTCCTAGGGACATTAGGGCTTTCGTAGTCAGAGATCGGGTTGTGGGAGCTATATACAGAATTGCACCTGCTGGTGCCTGGATAAGTAATCTAGCCCAAGGTGGGAAGGCGGAGCCATGTGCTTTGACGGAGGAACTAATGGACCTTGCTGTGAGGGCTAATCATGCCGTAGGTGCGATTTATAGCGGTGTGGATCTTCTTGAGACGCAAGAGGGCCTCAAAGTAATCGAGGTTAACGGCACGCCCTCTGGATTTGGCATTTATCAAGCTCTAAGGATTGATGTTACGGAAGCCATTGCAGACACTGTACTTGAGCTTTAGCCATCAAAACGGTTATTTAAGATTGCAGCTAACAGCGAAATATGTTTACGATACTCACTGGCGCTCAGTTTGGAGATGAGGGGAAGGGCAAGATAATTGATATTCTATCTGAAAGCTACGACATAGTAGTTCGCTTCCAGGGTGGAGACAATGCTGGCCATACAGTTGTGGTAGGCGGAAAGAAATTCAAATTGCATCTAGTGCCAAGTGGGGTTCTTTTTGGAAAAAGGTTGTTAATCGGGCCAGGTGTTGTGCTGAATCCGCGAGTGCTCTGGGATGAAATTAGGGCTCTTACGTCCGAAGGGGTTCAACTAGATCTTGGAATCGATGCCAAAACCAGCATCATTATGCCTTATCATATAGAGCTAGACCGGCTTAGTGAGAAGGCCAGGACAAATAAGATCGGAACAACTAGCAGAGGCATAGGTTTCGCATATATGGATAAAGTGTCTCGGGAAGAGATAAGGATGGAAGATCTTACCGATCCGGATCTAATTGAAGCAAAACTCATGGAAATCTCCTTATCAAAAGAAAAAGCGATAATACAGCTAGGTGGAGATCCTTCTGTGGTCAGGCAGGGTTTAGACGAGTACATCAAGATTGGGCAACATCTCAAAGATGTTGTCACCGATGTCTCACGCGAGATCAATATCGCCTTATTAGACGAAAAGAGTGTGCTTGCGGAGGGCGCACAGGGTGCATTTTTGGACATTGTTCATGGCACGCAGGAGTTCGTCACCTCTAGTTTTACAACAGCAGGAAGCGCATGTGCAAACCTAGGGGTAGGTCCTGTTGTGGTCGACAATGTAGTGGGCGTCTTAAAGGCCTACATTACTCGAGTTGGCGAGGGCCCATTGCCCACAGAGTTGAAGGATGAGATAGGAAAACGCATCAGAGAGGTGGGTGGCGAATATGGGACAACAACCGGTAGACCCAGAAGATGCGGGTGGTTTGATGCCGTTCTGGCGCTAAAATCCATTTACCTAAATGGCTATACTGAGCTAGCACTGACAAAACTAGATGTGTTAAGTGGGTTGGATCCTGTAAGGATCTGCGTTGGCTATGAATTGGATGGCCAGAAGATTGGTTACCCTCCAGAGAGTACAATGCTTCTTGCCAAGTGCAAGCCGATCTATGAAGATATGCCTGGTTGGAAGAATGATATAACTGATGTCTTGGATTTCGGCGATTTGCCTGAAAATTCTAAAGCATATGTAGAGCGACTGGAAGATTTGTTGGGAGTGGATATTTCAGCTATTTCAGTTGGACCTGGAAGGGAACAGACAATTTACATGGAGGAGACAAGAAGTTAATCTCTAAAAGAAGGTTACCCTTAGTCGAGGAAGAATGGCGGTCCAGCGCATTTCGTATACTTTATATTTGCATTGAAGCTTCAAATTTTGGTAATGACTACTCAATGGGTTGAAGTTTTATATACAACTAATTCGCTAATTATTAGCTAGAGGGGTAACGAATGGGTAAGAGGGGACCTAAACCTAAGTTTGTGGATGTAGCCTGTCCAAATGATAAGTGCAATCAATTTGGAATCAAAGGCCAAGGGAACATAATCGGAAATGGCAC
>JALHSR010000298.1 GCA_022865315.1 Methanotrichaceae archaeon
AATTGCACTAGCCTCCGGAAAAAAGAGATGGGCTGCCGCAAGTTTCAATATTGTCAACGGGTGGCACTATTGCAAGTCGCGTTGATTACAGGACAGGAGCTGTTACCAGCCAGTTCTCTGCTCAAGAGATTCTTTCGGCTATACCAGAGTTAGAAGATATAGCCAACTATAATGCACGCGTCATCTACCAAATATTGAGCGAGAACATGCGCGCTGAGTATTGGATTGAGCTGGCTCGAGCAATATTTGAAGAGATACAAAACGGTTCTGCAGGCATAATCATCACCCATGGCACAGATACAATGACGTTCACTTCCGCAGCCTTATCATTCATGATCAGAAGTCCAGTACCCATTGTTCTAGTTGGATCGCAGAGAAGCTCAGATAGGCCAAGCAGCGATGCATCAATGAATGCCATCTGCGCCTCTACCGTTGCCACAAGCGATATCGCTGAAGTTTGTGTTGTAATGCATGGCACAACTAGTGACGATTATTGTTCTATTCATCGTGGTACGCGCGTCAGGAAAATGCACACCTCACGTCGTGACGCCTTCCAAAGCATCAACACCAGTAGTATAGGAAAAGTCGATTACTTATCCAGATGCATAACAACATTCTGCGATTACAGGCATCGCGGGGAAGTAAGTCTGGAGTTAATGGATAGACTCGAGCCCAAATGCGCATTGATAAAGTACTGGCCAGGAGCTTCACCTGACATCTTGAATTATTATATCGATCAAGGCTATAAAGGTATAGTTATTGAAGGAACCGGTTTAGGTCATGTTGCCTCCAATTGGTTAGAATCCGTTCGCAGAGCCACGGAGGAGGAGATTCCTGTCATTGTAACATCACAGTGCCTGAGAGGTAGAATTTGCGACCGCGTGTATGATACAGGAAGGGATATGCTGAATGCAGGAGCCATTGAGGGCGAAGATATGCTTCCGGAAGTGGCTTTTGTCAAGCTAATGTGGATTCTTGCTAACAGACCGGAAGTGGTTAGCCAAAGTATACGGATTCCTTTAGCCGGAGAAATGTCACCATCAACCCCCATGACAGTCTAGCACTACTTCGAGATATCCCAAGCCTTATAAACTAAGCCAAAAGAGCACCTAATCTCAAGTTTATCAGAGGTGTTTGTTTTGACACGCAAGCCAGGGAGCATGTATAGAAGGATCGAGCGCCCATTTACTCGGAGAAAATATATGGGCGGCGTCCCAGGAAGCAAGGTGGTTCATTATGATATGGGTAACCTGCAGGAAAATTTCCCCGTAAAACTCACACTAATGGGCAGAGAGCCTTGCCAGATTAGACACATTGCCTTAGAAGCTGCTAGAGTAGCAGCCAATCGTTTCCTCCTGAAACAGGTCGGAAGGACAAACTTCAATCTTAAGTTGAGAATCTATCCGCATCATGTCCTCCGAGAAAATAAACAAGCTACAGGTGCAGGAGCTGATCGCATTTCTAGCGGCATGAGGCATTCCTTCGGCAAAGCTGTGGGGACTGCTGCTCAGATTGATGCAGGCCAGAGAATTTTCACGCTAAGCATACCTCCACAGTATTTGAACGATGCGAAGATTGCGCTGCGTCGTGCTGGTCATAAATTGCCTACGCCAATTCAGATCGTAATTGAATCTGGCAATGAGCTGATAAAGTAAATCAAGAAAGGTATTCTAGATGGAAGATTACTTGGTTGGCTTGGATCGGGCAATGCGCCGGATTCCTGCCATTAAGGATACTAAAGACCGATTCGTAATCCCTACGCCTAGAGTTTTCTACGAGGGCAAAACTACTGTCTTAGAAAATTTTGGTTCTATTGCAGATACCTTAAATAGAAGTCAGGAGCATCTAATGAAATATCTTTTACAAGAGATGGGAACTGCGGGCAAGATAGAAGGGCAACGGGGTATATTTCAAGGCAAATTTACTGAACAAGCAATATACGGTTATATCAGTTCCTATTTTGAGGAATATGTTGTTTGCACTGAGTGCAGGCTTCCAGATACAAATCTGATAAAGAGCGATCGTGTGCTTATGTTGAGATGCGATGCCTGTGGTGCCCATCGGCCTGTGCGAAAAAGGAAAGCCGCTGTATCCGTTCAAAAGGATATTATTGAAGAAGGAGAGACTTATGAAATGCGGATCGAATCAGTAGGCAATAAGGGCGATGGAATTGCAAAATTTGACAAGTTTTTGATTTTCGTTCCTAATACCACCAAGGGAGAAATTGTCAAGGCAAAAATCAAGAAAATCAGTGGAACGTTGGCGTTCGCTGAAGTTGTCGAAAGGGTAAAAAACGCGTCTTGAAATTGCATGGATAAGAAAATATCTTTGACATTCACCGAGGATCAGAAATATCGACACGATTTTAATGCCACTGATTTCTGGAAGAGTTTTGCTAAAGGATATTCTGCACTGACCTGGATTGGGGTTAGCTACCGAAATATTGCTTGTGTAGCGAAAAACTATTCTTATTTGTTGGATCTATTGTTCAAACGAGACTTTTCCATATAAGAAACTTCCAGATTCAAGACTGATCAAATAGAAATGAATATCGCTGAGAAATTGATGAAAGCCTATATCATTCCAGGCTTGCCGGTGATTAATGAAGGTGACGATCTGGCTTTGCTAATAGAGCAACACTTTCAGCTTAATAAGGGGGATATTCTCTGCGTAGCTAGCACGGTGATTTCCAAAGCTGAAGGTCGCTTCAGATTCTTGAACGATTACACCCCCTCAAGACAAGCAAAAGCAATTG
>JALHSR010000299.1 GCA_022865315.1 Methanotrichaceae archaeon
ACTGTTGTCGACTCGCAATCTCATCACATTCACTCCTCGCATTCTAGAGGGTTATATTAAAAGCTTCCCTGGCATCAAATATGGACTTCGAATTACACCCGACAGTATTACCCAAGGAACGGTCGTTTAACGTTCTAGTGGCTCCCGAGAACTTTTCATCGAGATGCTCAATAATGCTTGCAAAAAGCTCCGAGGTATAGCAGTCCGTCATCAAAATTAACTCTTTCTTGAGGTTTGTATCGCTTAACACAAGAGTTTGTCGCACGTCTTTTGGAATGAAAGTGGAACCATGCGGCACATGTGCTATCACGGGAATTGTCAACTTTCCTTTCGTGATAATACTGAATGTTTTTTTGTTCATCTGGTGTATTGCTGTTTTTTCCTTTTCCTGATTTTCGACTGGCACAGGCCTAATCGCTGTGACCATAAGTCGTGATAATACTAGCGGTATACTATGTATATCTGATGCATTAGACTATGATAGATGAAACTCCTCCATCTAATGGGATTAATTGCCTGTATACTGATTCCAATCGTAGCTTGTTCCCCAGATGAGGTTTACGGCCGAGTTACCCATGTGGTAGACGGCGACACTTTCGATTTAGAAGTACAAGAATCCAACCTCCCTCTTGATGATGTTATACATGTTCGGCTTGCTGACATTGATTGTCCAGAGACAAGAGGCCCCAAAGCCTCTCCTGAAGGCAAAGCCGCAACTGAATACGCAAGATCCTGGCTCTTAAGCCAGTATGTTTACCTTGACCTGGACGACAAAGCAGGTCAAGATCCCTATAATCGGTGGGTGGCTGTGGTTTATATTGCAGAACCAAACGGCGACCTAACGAACTTCAATCGCATGCTTGTGGACGCTGGTCATGCAAAGATCGATGACTACAAGAATAACGAATTCGATCCTTCCAGTTGGTGGAGCCAAAGCGAGAAGAAAGACCCATCCGACTAATAATCAAGATGACTGAGAGATAAAGACTATTATAAAATGTATAAGAAAATACGTTTCATTACGCGTCTAAAATATGTTCTTATAGCCGTCTTGCTCTTCATTATTGAAATAATTCTCCTTTTGACATTTTTCCTAATGATAACAATACCATTTGCTCTAGCCGCCTTAGCATGGTCAGGATTATTCATCTACTTAGCTGCAATAGGAAGGCCCTATAGTGATTTCACTGCATCGCTGCGGTGGAATAGATTGTGAAAAATCAACCCTAAGCGTAAGCTATTGAACATTAGAAAATCAAATCAATGTTATCGTCTGCTTGGGTCGTCCTCGCTTATCTGCTCCAAATTCCGATCTCGTTATCTTACCCTGATCGGCCAGCTCATCAAGGATGGGATCAAGATCTGCCTGCTTTATCTTCATTCTACGCCTAAGAGAACTCCTAGTGAGTTTACCGTTATGACTTGCCAGCTCCCATAGGATCTTATCTTGTGGGCTTTGTGGGCGTATCATCAGCTCATCTACGTTCGAAGGCCTACCTTCTTTAATCTCCGAATGATCTCGTTGGTCACAGGATAGCGTCCATTGATATCGATCGTCCCGCCACCTTCTGAAACAGCGTCAAGAAGCAATTCGTAAGGTATGCCAAGCCTAACCGCCTCAATCCTGTCGATGTATTCGACCTTGTTAGTCGAGCCGCCATCAGCCGCCCAGGCCAAATGGATGCACCTATCCTGCACGTCCACATAGAGGTTCTTTGCTTTAGACAGGCTCTTGCATTTCTGGATGAATGGCTCCGGTGAAATTACGAACTCGCTTGCCAT
>JALHSR010000300.1 GCA_022865315.1 Methanotrichaceae archaeon
CTTGGCAAGTATATATACTTAACTAGGAAGTGTACGAATTCATCCCACGACTAAAGATCGTGGGCTTTCTTCTGAATTTATCGTAAACGGCTATCGCTGCCCTTGGAATAAAAAACGCAAGGATCACCGCACAGCCTGCAATAACGACGACATATTGCCGCTTTCTCAGCAAAGCATTAAGTTCGCCTTCGTCCAGCTCGTCGACAAGGAATTCGGGATGGTTGATAGCTGTTTTTATAATCTGGTTCAGCACTATCGAAGCAGCGAACAGATCTAATCCATAGATCACTACCGCAACAGATGCGTTTGGCCCACTGAGATGCGTAGCCATTAGTTTTGTACTAAATGGAAGAATTGACACGAAGAATAGCATTAAGAGAGTAAGACGATATGAAGTGGAGCTTTCTTGTTTCATTAGATGGGTTATGGAGGCATGCGATATCCAAATACCACCGATAAATGCAAAGCTTATCATATAAGCGAGAAATTCAGGCCATGCTTCCATGAGAGGGCGTATAATATCTTCAGATACCTCAGGTACCGGAAGATCGAGTACCAGTAATGTGATGGCTATCGCAAATACGCCATCGGCAAATGCATCTAGACGAACTTTAGGCAGTGATTTCATTATGTCGCCCCTCCATATTGATATCTTAGGCAAATTATCTTGAATATAAGATTAATGGCGATATTCAACAACAAAATTTTATATTGCAAAATATTATTTTAATTTTGTGAGAATTACAATTTGAGGCGGACAATGCTGTAAATCCGCTCCTTTTTTTGAATTTATTACGAGAGCGATGACCTTCTCGTCGATGTGAATAGATCGAACTCCATTCCTGTCAGGCGAAAATCCACACTACACTGCCTTATCAGATCATCCACCTCCGAGACCTGAATATCGTATATCTCAGCCAGAATCTCCTTTGCAGCCTGCAACTCGAACATCTTGGAATTGACAATAACACATGGATACCCCAACCGCTACGCTTAGACCAGATCATGAGAATGCCTTTAGCGTCCTCTGATCCTTCATTTTTTGCCAGGTTTTAGCAGTCAGCCTAGGCGCATCTCTAGGGGCAATTTGCGTTGTGACCGTATCCTTTGGATACTGAGCAATAGCGGCGGAAAGATGGGACGGAGCAAATTGAGAAGACACACGGGAATGAGATATGCCTCGCTGAATCCGATCTAAAGCAGATTTCAATAGAGAAATCGCTGGATATATATATATATTAGAGCCACAATGAAGGCTATGAAATATACTGTCTATGTCGTAACCTTCTTGTTGGTCTGTGCGACTTGTGCATCAGCATCTGCTGCAAGCCTTTCGAATTTTAACGTTTCGGAATTAAACTCTACATTCATTAAACAATCCTATAATGAATCTCTAGGGAACTTCCCTGATTCGTATAAATCCCTCATAGGTGATAACAGAATCGCAATCCGGATCCCAGGTCAGGACAACAATATAATAACATCTCTTGGATTGGTGACTGTAGGAGGTCAACTTACTGAAGCTGTTGATGGGACTCTTAAGAATCCCACTATCGAGATTGAAATCAAAGAAAGTGCGATTTCAAAGCTTCAAGAAGCTCAGGATCCAATTGATGTCTTTAACAAAGCAATTGCTAACAAGGATATAACTGTGAAAGGAAATGGCTTTATCAATCAACTGAAGGTGAATGTGTTATTGGGTAACCCACTATTACCAGAGATGATCATCAAACTACTATCTCCATCCAATCAGACTCAAGCGACAGGATAACCTTTGGTTGCACTACAGAAGCAAAACCAGCACGTTGCTCGTGATTGCTGTACGAGACGAGGGTGAATAAAAATATTGGGAGTTGCCATGCACTTCAAAAAAGCATGGCACCTCGGCATATGGCCAAATCTCGCTTAGCCTATTTCTTTTCCTGTTCAGCTTGCTGCTTTGCTTCCTTTTTATCCTCTTTCTTATCTTTGTGATGCTTCACAGCGGCTACGCCCACCGCAGCTCTTGCAAGTCCCATATTATTCCTCCTTTGCTAATAATAACTCAGGTTCATCCATATTCCATTCCACCTGGTTTCAAAATTCTCACAGGTTCTGAGGATCTCTTTTATTGGACAATTTCCAATTCAAGTGTGTCCCGCGGTTCTTTCAAATGTATTTATATATAAATGCCTTTTAGTATATATACCCTTTGATCTCTAAACACCAAAATATGACAAAACAATAGTACTTTTGAATTTGGATACCAAAAGCTTTTTATTAAAGACATCGTCTTAGAGTTAGGAGCATAAAAAGGAGACTCAAAAAATGATAAATGAGCTTGTAGATTGGGATATAGGACAAATAGACAGATTAATGCGCATCCTCACAGAGGCCAAACATCAAAAAACGATGGAGCAGATTAGGAACATCAAGAATAAAAGATAGTTGTTTGCCTTATTTGTACACATTTGAGGATTACGATCAACTTAAATGCATAAAGTTTGTGGGATCAATTGTCCAAGTTTTTTTGTTCAACGATCTTAAATGAGCTTGATTTTGGCCATTCCTGCCATCTTTCCAACTTTATTCAGCTAATTTCGATAGCTCAC
>JALHSR010000301.1 GCA_022865315.1 Methanotrichaceae archaeon
AAGCATGAAGAAGCTCATATCTGATCAATGGAATACCCTCTCATGTTCGATCAGTTATGCCAAAGGCTGGATACGGAGATTCTTAGTGCGAACTGACTACAATACATTCTAATTATTAGAAGTTGTGCGGATGACTATAATGTGAAAGTGGCAGACATCATGACACCAAGTCCTTTGGTCACAATAGAATCGAATGTATCATGTAAGGAAGCCGCTAGACTTATGATAAGACATAACATACGCAGACTACCGGTGGTCGATAGTGATGCCTTTATTGGGGTAATTACATGTGAAAATCTTCTGAAATGTGCAGAATAAGTTAACAAGGCCAGAATTCGATGATCTCTTGAGTTTGGCCTTTCAGCTTGAAAATATCGGTCATTTTGTCAGTACTCAGAAATCCAATAACGACGTTTTTGCTAGCCGTTTTTTAAGACTCAACTTTTTCTCTAATGTATATTCTTGATAATGAATAGCGATCTTGACGAGTTATATGATCAGATTTCTTGAAACAATCTCGTGATAGATTGGAATTAATTGTATGATATAATTTTCAAATATATTTAGATATCCCCAACGGTGAATGCATTATCACCAAAATTAATAACCTTAAGTGGGCTCTGCTGGTGTTACTGATTATTTCAGGAACCATAATATATATGGTTATGAAATTTGGCTGAATAGGTCAAAGGATGAAATGATTCATGGAAACTTTTGAAGGCAAATTTCCGAATCTGCCGGAAAGAATCTCGCGTCTTGGGGAACTGGCCTGCAATCTATGGTGAAGCTGGCATCCGGAGGCCAAGGCGCTATTTCAACATGGTGGGTGGCAATGGCGCAGAGTTCAAGATGTTAAATCCAGTGAAGCTAAATAACAGAACTTGAAGCTCCGATCCTAGAATCTGTTTCGAGGAACTCTAAATTCCTAAGACATTACGATGCAGTTATCGCCAGGTTTGATTCGGATGTAAACAACAATGGTGATTTGTTCAAATCTCGGATTGCCGATTCTTTTATGTATCCCATAACGTACTTTTCGGCAGAATACGGCTTGCATCATTCATTGCCGTTCTATGCAGGTGGTCTTGGTTTCTTGGCCGGAGACTTTCTGAAGGAATGCAGTGATCTAGGTGTGCCGGTGTTAGGCATTGGTTTTATGTACCCCGAAGGCTATCTTCATCAAAAGATTTCTCCTAACGGAGTACAAATCAATGAAAGCGAAGCTCTAGACAGGAGACAAGCCCCGATTTTTCGAATGCTTGATAACGAAAATATGCCATTAGAAATTAGAATTCCACTCTCAGAATTACCTGTATACTTGGCGGTCTGGAAGGTCCAAGTTGGTCGAGTTCCGCTTTACCTAATTGAAACGGATATTGAACACAATTACCTTCAGAATCGTGGGATATCCTCTCGTCTTTATGTTGGCGGCGCCGAGCAACGTCTAATTCAAGAGATGGTATTGGGAATCGGGGGTGTACAGATCCTCAATTGGCTGGACATAAAGTAATCTCTTCTGCATTTGAATGAAGGTCATTCGGCTTTTGCAATTCTCGAGAAAATCCGATTGAGAGTAGAGGATGGATTGAGCTTCTGGAAGGCTGCCGAAGAAGTGAAGGCAACCACGATCTTCACGACCCATACATCCGTCCTTGCTGGTCATGACGTTTTTCCTTTTTTCATGATGGAGAACTTATTTAGCTCATATATCACTTCATTGGATATAGATATAAAATCATTTCTTGATTTGGGAAAAGATCCGATGAATCCTGAAGCTGGGTTCAATATGACCGCCTTTGCTCTTAGGATGTCTGGATACATCAATGCAGTTAGCAAGAAACATAACGATGTAACTCAAAAAATGTGGCATCACTTATGGGACGAGCAGAATAATGAAATAGAATACATTACAAATGGCATTCATATTCCAACGTGGATTAATCCGCATATGGCAGCCCTTTTTGATCGCTACCTTGGACCTAACTGGCTAGAGCATCATGACAATACCTCTATATGGGAGCTGATAGATGACATTCCAGAAATTGAGCTATGGACAACTCATCGGCTTCTTAAAATGCATCTCATAAAGATTATGCAAGAAAGGGCAAGAAAGAGATGGCTGGAAGAAATGGCGGATCCGAGCATTGTCCTTGCATCGGGCATCATGTTTGATCCTAATTCTTTGACTATTGGATTTGCTCGAAGGTTTGCTTCGTATAAGAGGGCAACTCTAGTCTTGTACGATCTGGATAGGCTGAGAAAAATATTGAATCACCCCAGAAGACCCGTTCAAATAGTGTTTGCCGGCAAAGCCCATCCATCAGACGACCTGGGCAAACAGCTCATTCAAGAAATCTTCAACGCTGCAAAAGACCCATCCTTCGGCTGCAGATTAGCCTTTGTTGAGGATTATGATGAGGACTTGGCACAGTATTTGGTGCAAGGAGTCGATCTCTGGCTTAATAATCCTCTTCCTCCTTTCGAAGCTTCGGGGACAAGTGGCATGAAGGCCTCCATAAATGGTGTCCCGCATTTTAGTAGATTAGATGGCTGGTGGTCCGAAGGCTACAACGGACTTAATGGATGGGCCTTTGATAGCGTTCAAGAGAGCAATTCAGATTTAATAGATTCAAAAATTATTTATGATATTTTAGAAAACGAAATAGTTCCTTTATATTATGAAAAGGATGGTTCTGGAATTCCAAGAAATTGGGTCAAGGTGATGAAGGAGTCGATAAAAAACACAGCCCCTCGCTTCAATTCACGACGGATGGTTAAGTAGAGGATTACGATCAACTTAAATGCATAAAGTTTGTGGGATCAATTGTCCAAGTTTTTTTTGTTCAACGATCTTAAATGAGCTTGATTTTGGCCATTCTTGCCATCTTTCCAACTTTATTCAGCTA
>JALHSR010000302.1 GCA_022865315.1 Methanotrichaceae archaeon
CGCCTGAAAAGTGCGATGAAAACTTCCAGTGTGATCATGTCAAGATACCACGGATGCGTTTATGTGAGACTCGCTTTCCCAGCCGATCATTGCCTTTCTCAAGAATGGTCAGCTTTTATGATTCTTCGTCCAAAGTTTCATTATAAGGTGTGATTGAACGAGAAAGATCTATTATATTGGATATTGCTTGCCCTGCATGGATAGCTTAGGATTCGCATTTGGGAACTGCAGAATATTTCTCATGACTCCTGCAATGTATGAAAAAAAGGAAAAAATGCCATTGAATCTTAGTGTCCAGACTGCAAGGTACCTGTCTAGCAGTATTGCCATCCAATAATAACTATGGCGGTCGATAAAAATATCTCTTTGAGAACAATTACTTTGGGAAATGTTAATAAAGACATTAGACCATAAACAAATGAATGTAAGGAAGGAAAAGGCAAACGCGCTTCATAACGTTTCTTGCTTATCCATCACTTACTAGGAGGATATCAAATGACAAATGAAACACCTTTAGCCAAGCATAGGCCTATTGGTATTACTATATTGGCAATACTGGCCTTATTTGGAGCCGCAATTGCCTTTATATACACTTTGCAGATGCTACATCTTCTGCCTGTCACGATGGGCCCAGTAAGATTCTGGACTTTTGACCTATGGGCTGCCATTCTTTGGGGGATATTAGCATTTATCTATCTCTGGGTTTTCAGAATGCTCTGGATGGTTAATCCGCAAGGTTGGATGTTCGTTGTACTCATCTCAGCGTTGAACTTGATATTTGCCGTCCTTTCAGTCTTAGGAGGGTCATCCTGGCAGGCTATGTCTACAGCTATCTTCATCAACGGCATCATACTTATCTACAGCCTGATGCCTGGAACAAAGAAAGCCTTCGGGGTTTGAAACAAAGATATGGCCTCAGATTATTCTGGGGCAAAAAAATTTTTTGACTTTAGCATGTTGGTTTATTGCTTTTCGAAGCAACGCAAATTAGACTCGAAGCTTTTCAGTGTTCCAATTGCTTAATCTAACGCCCTAGCCACCTAATACGATCGTAATTACTACGATTATTATCCCTATTAATGCTGAGCCGAAGCCATAAGTAATCTTTGAGAAAAGGCTTCTCTCCAGTGCCCTGAAATATCCGGCCCCAAACAGCAGAAGGATTCCTAACATGTTCGAAATATCTAGGGCTTGTTCGACATTACTTATCACGAAGAATGGGATGACAACTATCAACCCCGCTCCCGCCGAGAGCATGAATGTGCTTATGATGATGATTAGCGTCTCATGCGAGGACATACTCGCCCTTATATCAACTTTGGATAAGTACTGCACTAGACTTTTATAGAGCTGCTGCCTGCTTTCATTGTTGAGATTTCTAAGAATCGTATCATCCAGCTGTTCTTCTATAAGATGTATTGCAGATTCGTTCTGCTGGGCCAATTTTGAGAATTGGATTATATTGTTCTCCTGTTTAATATTATACCTTCTCTCCCAGATATAAAATAAACCATCTGCAATGCCCCAGGCTATGCAACAAAACAGTGCTGCAAATATGGTTTTATAGAGCATAGATTCGAAGACCAGTGCATTGCCCCGAAACACGCTAGTAAAAGACATGGCTATTATGACGCCGTACATAACTTCGGCGCCTGCCCAATACTTGCCAATATAATCAGCGAGGTGCATAATTATTCCTTTAATATAGCATAATGAACATTGGCGATATTAATTTATCTTCCCCGCAAAATAGGTCCAAGAAAGATGCCTAATCTAATAAAACAAATTTCGAATGATGTAGATTAATAATTTCTATAGATAGACCCATTCGATCTATACGAAATGCAAACTTTATTAATAATTATATATTATTTATTATAAATAAAATAGATTAAAATTTGAAATGCATGTATCTATTAAATATTAATGATAATTCAGATAATGGAACATCTAAGCAAATTATTTATAGCAACAACATCACTCAAATATCAGGTGATTTTATGCATCACATTTTATGCAATTTTGTGAAGGATATGGCTAATAAGACTTACTTAATGATGGATGATCTAGGATTTATTGACATCGAATCCATGTATATGACCCAAATGAAACGTGTCCATAGGAAGATGGGCGACATCGCTGAATCTGTTCCCTTCGTTGCAGGAGCTGTGAAGAGGCCAGCAACTGATGTAATGGAAACAGATGATGCAATTATTGTCGCTGTCGAAATTCCGGGTGCAACTAAGGAGGATATCGATATCTCGGTTATTGGGGATGAACTCAGCATTAGGGCAAAAAGATCTGAAGAGGTGGAAGAGCCGGACATAAGTGTTCATAAATGTGAACGATCCTATGACGTTTTCAAGAGGCAAATCCGCCTGCCCACTGAAGTCAAAGCTGAAGAGTCAAAGGCCGCGCTATGCAATGGAGTCCTTAAGATTACGCTTCCCAAGGTGACAATAATCTCTAAAACCAAGATAGGTGTCGAAGAAGTCTGTACCTAAGATCCACTTTTGGTTTTGATGATTTCGATCCTGGTTTAGGTTAATCATTGAACGTGCAACGAGGTTGATGCAGAACTGCATTTTTCGCATCTACTTCGAATATCTTTATAAGTATCAAGAAGGAGGCGGATGGAAGAATCGATATTTTAAGACTAATGTTCCATCCTGTTTAGAACTTTTTCCGAAAATATATGAAAATTGATTTATGAAAATCATGGCTCGCATTTTGAGGAAGTCAAAGATATTATGAAGCTTAAGGTCTGCAAGGATACTCCAACGAAAATACCTATCGAGGAAGAAAACGAACCTACGCAGCCCAAAGCAACTCCTGCAACTGAAACTAAGATAACTGTTGAGGAAGAAAAGGCACCTCAAAAGCCTAAAGAAAAGCTCATTGCTTATGAGCAATTCCATGAAGAACGCCATCAAGGTTATGTGCGTCGTTTCTTAAGCATTACGAGGCAATTACTTGGACTATTGCTGGGAGCAGGATATTCCTACCTGCAAGAGATGAAGAAACAGGGTAAAGGCTGGAAGCTGAAAGTAATTTTCGTGCGTCTCATATTGCTAATAACATGGCCTTTTCTAAATAGAGATTTGATTAAACAGCCGTTTCCCATCCAATTCAGACGGCGACTGGAAATGCTAGGTCCAAGTTTTATTAAATTAGGCCAGATCCTCAGTTTACGTGATGATATTCTTCCCAAAGAGATCACTAATGAACTCAAGAATCTTCTGAAACAGGCACCTATTATGCCTTTCGATCGAGCTAAAGAACTGATCGAAAACGATCTCAAACATCCGATCAACGAATTATTTTTGTGTATCAATCCGATACCTCTGGGATCAGGTTCTCTGGCACAGACTCACAGGGCTAAATTGATCTCTGGTGAAGAAGCTGTAATCAAGATCCTCAAGCCGGGAGTTCGGCAAATGGTAGAACGAGATGTGAGTCTTCTGAAGTTTTTCGGTAATATTTTACAAATTTTTTTATCTCGTTACAAACCAGCCCAGATGGCAAGAGAATTTGGCCGATATTCCCTCCAGGAAGTAGACCTTCGTATTGAAGCTGATAACGCCGAAATATTTGCTGCCAATTTCAAGGAAGATCCAAAGATTTGTTTCCCTAAGATTTATCGGAAGTTTAGCAATCGAGATGTTTTGTGCATGGAGTACTTCCGAGGCAGCATAATCGATGCTGTTGAGATTAATGAATTTAGCCTGATCAAAAAATCTAAGCTGATCGATCTTGCCATGAAGGCCATAATTCAGATGGTTTTTAGAGATGGTTTTTTCCATGCCGATTTGCATCCTGCAAATATTATAGTAATGGAAGATGGTCGGATAGGTTTCATAGATTTGGGGATGGTAGGGCAACTCGATAACAATTTGAGGATAAGATTGTTCTACTATTTTTATTCTCTAATTGAAGGCAAGTCCGATGCCGCTGCTCGTTACTTGACAGCTCTATCGACCGCCTTAATAGGCAGCGATCCAGCTGGTTTCAGGAGAGCAGTCGAAGATCTGAATCGTCGATGGCTGAGACACCCTAAGTTCAACGAATTCTCATTGGGCCAGCTCGTTCTTGAATCTCTCAAATTTGCTGGTCGTTACCGTATAGAATATCCTGACGAAATCATTCTGATTATTAAAGCAATGATAACTCTGGAAGGTGTGGGTAATCAGCTTATCCCTGCGATCAATGTTATAGCTGTTTCCAAGAAACATATCAGAAATTTGCTGCTCAGGGAGTTTAATCCAATCAAAGTCGTCAAGGATAGCATTCTGTTATTACCTGAATTAATCGATACTTTGAAGCAGAGTCCTCTGTATATAAATGAGTTTAGACGGTTATTGGAGTTCCAGGTGCAGACGGATAGACCTCACCCGTTCGTGGATATATTAGGTACGATTTTTGGCGGAATATGTCTGATAGTCGGGGCAATCTTGGCTGCATTTGGTCTGCCTTGGTGGTTATGGGCTTGGTTCTTCTTGGTAGGCTTCTCCGTAGCTGGCGTCGATTTAATTCGCAGACGGAAATACTAACGAATGGCCTTCTATCTTTCTTAATTCCAATGATTCGATTTAAGTTTTAGGTATAATTCCGGATTAAAAACTATTCAAACAAAAGAGTTGCTTTATTGAACCAGCATCCTTTTAGCCTTTGAGTAATAATGTTATGGCAAAAATTAAAAAGGTGTTTTCTATATGGCAGAAACGACTTCTGGTCAAGCAACTTACATGGAAGTGACCATATTTCCATGGTGGGCTTTATTTCTGCAAGGATTGTTGGCGATAATTATAGGTATTGTATTTTTGGTCTACCCCCAACGAACTGTTGAGGTAGTAGTTTGGCTATTTGGGATATATCTGCTATTTGCAGGCGTTGTTTCGTTGGTTAGCATATTCATCGACCGTTCAAGTTTAGCTTGGAAACTGATCTTTGGCATATTAGGTGTTTTAGCGGGTGGTTATCTCATAGCTAATCCAACACAGGGAGCAATTGCAGTTCCGACAACTATAGCCATCTTAATTGGTGTCCTTGCGTTAATCATGGGAGCTATAATGCTGTTGGCAGCATTCAGGGGAGGCGGCTGGGGAGCCGGAGTCTTAGGCATTCTGGTCATAATACTTGGTTTGCTTATGCTTGGGTCGCCCTATATAGCGGCAGCGAGTCTATTGTATTTGCTGGCCTTCTTCGCCATTGCTGGTGGCATAATACTCGTATATGTAGCATTTAAAGCGCGAAAAGAAGCATAAATTGAACAACGCGATCTCGATGGTATGTATCGATTAGACGATCCAAGCTCTATCCCACAAATACCTCGAGATCTTTTTTTCTTATATTTTAGCCAAATTCCAGCCATTGGGAGTGGATTCCGGTTTGTTTCAACAACTGCAGAAAAAGTAAACATCCTGTGAGTTTCTGATTATTCGTTTGAAAATACAATCTCAAAGCCTGCAAATGAGAGCCTAGCTGATAATTTTCCCCAATCATCTATTAGAGAGAGAGAATTATTGAATGGGTTGAAGTGAAGTTAGATACGAATGAGATTATCAATTAAGATGCATAAAACATTGAATCAAACCGATGGAGGATATGATGGACAGTTCAATTGCAAAGGCAATCTGTCTCCAATTCGATCCAATAGCCATACTTTGGAGTGACGAAAAACCCGCAGAAGCAATTCAATTCAAAGTTGGCTCATGGGGATGCGTCATGTGGCAATTCGCCCAAGCTGCCAAAGGAAAGACGACGGTGTTCGATCGCCAGACTTTTGGTTGTGTGGGTGGCGGGACTGGGTTGGGTTTCGGAGCTCAGTATGTTAATGCGCCTGGCGGAATTGATGGTTTCTCCTATTTCCTTTCAACTGGTATTGAGAGTTGTGAAGATCCTGAAAAGTTTGCAGGTCTGCTGAACAAATTTACACGACCAGAGCAGAGAGATAACTTTCTCAAAGGTGAGAGATTCAAGAAAAATCCCGAGTTGGTGAAAAAGTTTATAGAAACCTTGCCAATCGTGAATATCCCCGCAGAATATATTATATTCAAACCTCTAGCCAATCTGAAGAAAGACGAGGAGCCCGTCGTAGTGGTTTTTGTTGCCAATCCTAACCAGATCTCTGCGTTAGTCACCTTGGCAAACTATAGTAGAGCGGATCCAGATACTGTTATTGTTCCTTCAGGTGCAGCATGCCACCAAATCTTGATTTATGCGTACAAAGAGGCTAGATCGGATAAGCCAAGAGCAGTTTTGGGCCTGACAGATATCGCAGCACGAAATAGCATGCGAAAATTGCTAGGCGATGACGTGTTTACATTCGCAGTTCCCTATAAGATGTTCATTCAAATGGAAACAGATGTGAAAGGCAGCTTCTTGGAGGGACCCACCTGGAAGAATCTTATGAGCGAAGAGGTTTCGAAATAATGCGATCGTTCTCCGAGATTCTAAAGCACATCGAGCAGAGGGAGGCAGTTGTCCTGACCTCCCACGAGGTTTGCGACCTGGTTAGCACTGGCCAGAAAGAAATGCTGATGGATGTAGACGTAGTTACCACAGCCACTCGGGCGGTTATGAGTGGCACATATGCAATATTATCGTTTCATGTTGCCGAACCAGGAAGTTTTCGTAGCGCCAGCAGTATTGAATTGAACGGAATCCCTGGATTTGTCGGGCCATGTCCCAATGAAAACTTGGGCATTGTTGACCTGATAATCTATGGGACGTCTCATGGAATATCAGAACCCGACTATGAAGGTGGTCATCTTTTTAGGGATCTGGTTGAACGAAAACCAGTTCATATCGAAATGAAAACAAACGATGGAAAATTGTTGGTAACCGAGGTCACATTAGATGATATGCCCCATGCTGACCTTTTCGGCTCTCGTCATGCCTTCAAGAATTATTCGGCATTTGTGAATCCATCGGATAAGCCCATCGATACTATATTCCATGTTAGACCTTTTGAGTCTGAATGCCAAAGTGCAACCTTTTCGGGATGCGGTCAAATCAATCCGATAAAGAACGATCCTTTTCTGGAAACAATTGGCGTGGGAACACGCATTCTGTTGAACGGCGCAGAGGGTTTCGTGCTGGGCAAGGGAACACGCAGTAGTCTGGACAGACCCAATTTGGCTGGCTTTGCAGATATGCATAAGATGGACCCGGAGTATATGGGCGGTTTCATGACTTCAGCCGGCCCTGAATGCATATGTTCCTGGGCGGTACCCATTCCCGTTACTAGTCCTTCAATACTTGAGGAAATTGCTAGACTTGACCAAGAAATTCCTCTACCAGTTATGGATGTAATCTCTAGAAAATGCATATTCACCGCAGATTATGGTCAGGTCTGGAACGGAACGGACTTGAAGGTAGAATTCTTTTCAGAAGAGTGCCTGAGATGCACCAGATGCCGAGTAGAGCCCATATGCCCCTTGGGTGCAGTGAATTCGCAAGGAGAATCTACTAATCGAGACGAACAAAGGTGTTTCAATTGCGGAGCATGCACTGCTGAATGCCTTGGCGGGGCGTTCCGCTGTAATCTGGGCTCTATTCGAATATTCGATAAAGATATTCCAGTAAGTCTCCGCCAATCGGATAGGCTCAGGGCTCAGAAGTTGGCTGAAGAATTGAAAGAAAGGATACTTGACGACTCCTTTAAGATAGCTCCTCCAGTGGAACGAATATCCTTCTGAATCGTTCAATAATCTGGTCAGGAGTCAGATTAATTATGGGAACGTCAGCATTTCCCGGGTCAACTCTTGCTAATATAACTGTTGCTTTTTCAGAAAGTGCTTGCTTTAAGCCTTGGGGATCATTTACCTTCAAGACATTCTCTGTGCCTGCAGCTCTTGCCATCCCGGCCAGGTCCGTTTTATCAGATGTACAAGTAGGCTGCAATCCAGTTGAACCATAACAGCAATTGTCAAGTATTATCAACAAGTAATTATCCGGAGCATAATTGGCAATGGTAGCCAGCGTTCCAAGGTTCATTAGAACTGAACCATCACCGTCAAGAACGATAACTTTTCTTTTCTTCTGGGCCAGGGACAGTCCTAAGCCTATCGAAGATGCGAGGCCCATCGAGCCTAGCATATAAAAGTTCTCTGATCGATCTTTAATAGCATAAAGCTCTCGACTAGGGAAGCCAATGTTGGAGATCAACAATGCTCCTTGGGCTTGAGCGATCTCCGCTGCTATAGTGATAGCTTCGATACGCTTCAACGCGATCCCCAGAACCCTAAATCAAATAGCAAGGCGGCAGGTTTTCTCTGGGATTCAGCCTGATTCCAGGCTTTAACTACCGACTCTTCGGCTGTGGAAATAGAAGGAGAATAACTGGGGATTTCCATAGTTTTAAGAAGCTCAGAAGTCAGTTTTCCCATAGGAACTTGGCCTATGATCGGCTCGCCATCAGAACCTCGGTGGCTAACGATCATCAGAAGAGGAATACCATACAGCAAATCTAATGAGGCCAGAGCGTTGATGCTATTGCCCAGCCCGGAGTTCTGCATTAAGAGTGCTGGCCTGCACCCACCCATCCAGGCGCCAGCGCAGACACCTACGCCTTCTTCCTCGCGGGTAACGGGAATATGAAGCATCTCGGGATCGTGACTGATGAGGTCCAAGAGCAGTCCAAGGTTAACACAGGGCACGCTGGCTGCAAAGTCAATGCCTGCGCGTTTTAGACCTCGGTGAATTGCCTGACTGTGATCGATCATTGATTACTTTTCCAAGGTTGTTGAGATATATAGGATTGGATCTCAATTTTCTGAGTTCTAACCTATTCTTTTCTATTTTCCAGAGAATACATTAGATACTGACACAAACGAGCATTATTTTGCGTTCAGAGCTAATTATTAGTTTGAAGGATTTAAAAATATCTGATGCCCCAAATCAATTTTAAACATTGTTTATCAAGCTAATTAGGATATCGGCCTTCAATATACGACAATTTATCTAGGCGAATGCTCATTGATATCTTAACATTTGCCTTGTTTCCTCATCCTTATTCATCTGAATTTTATGTCAATTCAAAAGGTCCAGACTTCAACCGAAATATCTATATTATAGCATATCTATTCTCGACAATAGTCGTATAGTACCTCGGCAAGATCCTAAAATTGGAGGAATTTCGTAATGTGTAGGGTCTGAGAGTATGCTATGTATTCAGGCTGATATATGATCGGGAGGGAGATATTATATGAGACTTTTAATAGTATCAAATCGTTTACCCATCACTGTATTAGATGGGGACGATTTAAATTTTCAAGAGAGCGTAGGCGGTCTTGTCTCCGGGCTGAAATCATATTTAGACTCTCTCATGATTTCATCAAGCAATTCTATATGCAAGTATATATGGGTAGGATGGCCAGGCATAACAATTAGAGATCAAGTTAAGGAAATAGTGAGATCGAGATTATACTCAGAATTTCACAGCTATCCAATTTTTCTCTCTGAAAGCACTATGGATAAATTTTATAATGGATTTTGTAACAAGACAATATGGCCCCTTTTTCATTATTTTACCACTAATGTCGCTTATGACGAGAATAATTGGATGTTTTACAAAAGAGTAAATAGATACATTTGTGATACGATTCTGCAAATTTTGCGACCAGATGACGTAGTATGGATACACGATTATCATTTAATGTTGCTTCCTAAACTCATAAAAGAGAGAGTTCCAAGTGTTCCCATATCGCTGAAATTCAAGATACCATCTCAGTCGGAGCCGGCACATACAATGAAAATGTCCAGATTGGAAGCAAATACAAATCGTCCTGACTGGGACTATAGTGACTTTGATCTTACAGCAGCCGATCCGAACCTATGTGCCCAAGCATGTGCAGACGATCCTCAATGCAAGGCCTTTACATATGTAAAGCCAACTTATCAAGGACCTAATGCCCGGTGCTGGCTGAAGAATAAAGCTTCTAATCCAGTTCCAGACGAATGCTGCGTATCAGGAGCAAAAGGGACAAGATAAGGCATTAGACTCTGAACCAAAATCAGAATGTGGGGGTATTCCGTAATCCCCCTTTCTTTTTCCTTTATGCAAAATTGTTCAGCCTCTATAATAAAGGGATAGCTTTTTTGAAGCTCTAGATCGTCATACTGGAGGAGAGTTGGTTTTTGCCAGGACAACTGAACTGAACTGAGCATAATCTTTGATCCCATACATTCTTTCGAAAACAAAACTTACCATGTAAAACCATTATTAGTCTCAAGCCAAGCTCATGCCCGAAGCATGTAAAACATGATTTTGTTCTCGATGCCTAATTGACCCTGCAATGGGCAGTGCAGGTTGTGCACCAATTGAGACATTGATCTCGTTCGTAAAACTAGCTCTCATCATTCGAATGCCAGAATGCGTCTTAAGAACGCGTATGGGAATTTGCACCTTAGAGGATCGTTTTCTGCCTATATCAGGACATTTGACGCTTCAAGCTTTGAAAACTATGCATGGCTTACCTCCCTTGAAAACCTATGTTATTCCCAAAGCTATCGGTTTTTTCTATTTCTTATTAATAAGAATGAGATGGAATTATTATGCCAGATATGCATGATTGGTAGATTCGTGAGGAAATCCCGTCTCAGGATTCTTCCTCTAAGATATCTATATATCAATTACTGAGTAATTATTACTCTTTAGGTATCAATTGTTTTAGGTTTCAATTGTCGATTTATATGTCTAATAAGGATGATGAACTAGTTCGAATTAGAGTTCCTATGTAGAACAGGTTGATAGTGGCTAATGGCTCGCAGAAATATTTTGAGAAAACTTTATGACATCAGAGACGTAAAATTAAGCGTATGGGATTAGCAGATTATCTAGGGCGTTTCTGGTACAGCTCAGAGCCGATGTTCGGCGTGATCATGGTGGTCTGTTTTACAAGCATTCTTCGGGCTGATCCCATTCTGGCAGAGAAGGTCATTGGAACGGTTCTCCTTTCTGCGCTTTTCTGCTGCATAGC
>JALHSR010000303.1 GCA_022865315.1 Methanotrichaceae archaeon
CTATCTCGTATTTTTGCCGCCATATTCGCCTGATTTGAATCCCATCGAGTTCATCTGGAAATCCATTAAACGAGTTTTATCTCTCGAATTTGTGGCAGATTTGGAGCGCATGAAGAAACTCATATCTGACCAATGGAATGCTCTCTCATGTTCGATCAGTTATGCCAAAGGCTGGATAAGGAGATTCTTAGAGGGGACTAATTACAATACAATCTGATTATTAGAAGTTGTGCGGAAGACTATAATACTTTTTCAGAAGCCCCCCTCACCTGTATCTACACATGCTAACGAGTCTAATTCTGCATCCCATCATTATATATGATCTAACCTTCAAATATGAAAATGTTAATAGAATGTAACGCCAAAAAGGAATAGAGATGTCCGAGGGAACTGAAGAGCCTTCCTACACTGTTTTGAGGACTCTGGAGAAAGGCGTTGAGATCAGAGAGTATGATCTCCAAATTAGAGCCACTTCTCCAATGGGACAAGAAAATAGATCTTTTGGTATCCTAGCAGAGTATATTTTCGGACAAAATGATCAGAGTGAGAGAATAGGCATGACAGCACCTGTGGTTACCTATAGGGATAGAATGTTCTTCATCATGCTCATGCGATATAACCTGCAGAGCCTTCCAAGGCCCCTAAACGCTTAAATAAAGATAGATCAGATTGAAAGATGGAAGGTCGCAGTTATAAGGTTCTCTGGCTTCACCGGCTCAATGAAGGTGAATGAAGAGGCCGAAAAGTTGCTTACGATATTGAAAAGCAATGGAATAGAGATAGAGGGAGAACCCTTCCTGATGCGCTACAATCCTCCTTGGACCCTGCCCATTCTTCGCAGGAATGAAGTAGCAGTAAAGGTCAAATTATAATCCATAATCGGCAAAGCTAGTGCCTGAGGAACGCTGGCAATTGGCTCCGTCAGGATATAGCCTTAGTATCTGATCATGATAATTAAGCCGATGAAGTTGTCGAATCTGGAAGAAAATGGGTGGGAAGATTGGACGTAATTGAATCCGTTATTGATAAATTAGAAAGAAAGGTTATTTCTCGCATTCCCACATATTTAGGAGAATTCAAGCTTTATCTTTATAAAAGTAGTAACGATAATAAAGAGCATATCGCTCTTATAATGGGTGAAGTGGAAGAAAAAAAAGATATCTTGGTCCGGATTCATTCAGAATGTCTCACGGGCGAGGTTTTCGGCTCTCGACGATGTGATTGCAGAGAACAATTGTGCATGGCAATGAAAAAAATATCCGAGGAAGGCCTTGGTGTCTTAATTTACCTAAGGCAGGAGGGCCGAGGAATAGGCCTACTTGAAAAATTGCGGGCATATAATCTTCAAGATCAAGGCTATGATACTGTTGATGCAAATCTGCTCTTAGGACATAGAGCAGACGAGCGTGATTACGCCACGTCCGCGCGTATCCTTAAAGATTTGCGACTTCTTTCAGTGCGCTTATTAACAAACAATCCCAATAAAATCGAGAGTCTCAGCAATCTGGGAATAACCATAAAAGAAAGAATGCCAATCCTATCGACTGCTAACAATGATAATGCGAGCTATTTGCTCACCAAAGCGCTGCGCATGAACCACCTTTTGCAGGAAAGCTCAATTTCCGATCCAGGATTGAAGCATGAAGGTAGTCAAGCCGCCAACTACCGGAGAAGCAATGATCTAACGCTAGATTCACGCAACATCAGTCATTTGAGGCTAGCTCAAAATGTTACTTACAATTCCAGAGAAGATTATTCTATCGATGAAAAATTGGATAAAGATGTCCCTGTCAGTAAGCTATCTCTTTACTTCACCGGTCCGTGTCAAGTTATAACGCATGAAGAAAAATTGCCAAAAGTGGGAGATAATCAGGTCTTGGTCGAAACCCTATTCTCTGCTATTAGTCCAGGAACTGAATCCTTGATTTATCGAGGAGAATTTCCTGCGGAGATTTCGGTAGATGAAAATATTGTTTCTCTAACCGGTAATTTCTCATATCCTCTAAAATAGGGCTATTCTGTAGTAGGACAAATTACAGATGTAGGGAATGATGTAGACTCTAGTTGGAAAGGCCGTTTGGTTGCGGCTTTTAATCCTCATGAAAGCCATTTCATTGCCGAGCCAGAAACTTTGATACCCTTTCCAAATGATATTAAGCCTGAGGATGGCGTATTCTTGCCTAATATGGAAACGGCCATCAATTTTCTAATGGATGGCTCACCCTTGATTGGAGAAAATGTAGCTGTATTTGGCCAGGGTATTGTTGGTTTGTTAACGACAAGTCTTTTAGCTCGTTTTCCACTCGCTAACCTAATAACATTAGATAGGTTCACAATGCGGCGCAAAGTTTCCCGAGAGATGGGTGCAAGGGTTTGTCTGGATCCGGATGATGCTAATTTGCAGAAGAAATTGACTGAGTATTTGCCAAACGGTGCGGACCTTACTTACGAGATCTCTGGATCACCAATCGCATTAGATCAGGCTTTAATTGCCACAAGCTTTGCTGGTCGTATATCGATTGGATCATGGTATGGAAGCAAGCGCTCCAGCTTGAGCTTGGGCGGGAAATTTCATCGTAGTAGGATCCGCCTCATTAGCAGTCAGGTCAGCACTGTGGCTCCAGAATTCCAAGGCCGCTGGACAAAAGCACGACGTTTTGAAGTCGCTTGGGAGATGATCCGCCAACTGAGACCTTCTCGTTTCATCACGCATCGTTTTCATATTCAAGATGCAGCAAAGGCATACAATCTCCTTGATCAAATGCCAGAAAAGGCAATCCAAATTTTGCTCATTTATCCATAGCTCGATGTTTAATTATGCATATTAATATCGATTAAACTTCAATAAAATTCAGAGGGTAAGAAAATGTATGCTTTGGCAATTAGAAGAGATTTCATAGCCCAGCATTATTTAATAGGTGGAGATTGGGGAAAGGAAAATGTAAAGCATTCCCATCATTTTCAAACCGAAATCCAGTTGGAAGGATACAGCCTAGGTCAACATGGCTATCTGTTAGATATCCTAGCGATCGAATCTTTATTAGCAGAATTAGTTGATTTCTACCGGGATAAGACTTTGAATGATTTGGCGGAATTCAGAGGATATAATCCTAGCATAGAGCATTTCGCTTTTATTCTTTGCAGATCGCTCTCAGAGAAGATTTCAAACCCAAATATCAGTGCTATCATTGTGAAGATTTGGGAAAATGAGATCGCTTGGGCATCTTATAGATGTGAGAGGGGAGAAACATATTGAGTTCTTCAAGCTTCATGCTTTAGGTCGCTGCTTAGAGGCAAAATGCGTATCGGTCTTATAATCTATGGCAGCTTAACCACTCTCTCTGGAGGTTATCTTTATGATCGCAAGCTAGTGGAGTACCTGAAAGAGCATGGGGACGATGTGGAGATTATATCCCTGCCAAGGCGGAATTATTTGCACCATCTTGAGGATAATTTCTCAAAAAATCTGATGCGTCGTCTAGTCAACCTTCAATGTGATGTGTTGCTTCAAGATGAGCTTAATCATCCATCATTGTTCCTACTAAACCGCAGAATACAGGATAAAATCAGCTATCCTATAGTTTCAATTGTTCATCACTTACTATGCTGCGAGGAAAACCCTTCTTGGCTAAATCGCTTCTACCGTCTAGTCGAAAGCCATTATCTATCCAGTATGGACGGCTTCATTTATAATTGTCGATCAACCTTAAAGATGGCAGAAGAATTATTAGGCAATTGCGGGTACCAGCATCACCCCAGTCTTGTAGCTTATCCTGGAGGGAATCGCTTCCATCAGCTGATTAGCAAAGCGGAGATCTCCCAACGAGCTCGTCAGGATGGGGCTTTGAGTTTGCTTTTCATAGGCAATATCATTCCGCGCAAAGGATTGCACATCTTGCTCAAAGCCTTAAAAAGATCGCCTGAAAATCAGTTCATCCTCAATGTCGTAGGCAATCGAGATGCTGACTTTTCTTATTTTCTGACTATTAAACACCAAATAGAACAGAACGACATGACCAATCAAGTCCATTTTAGCGGCGTATTGAGCGACAATGACTTGTGCAATTGCATGAAAGAGAGTCATCTATTTGTGATGCCTTCTTATTATGAAGGATACGGCATAGCATACTTGGTAGGGATGGGTTTTGGGCTTCCTGCGATTGGAACGAATCATGGTGGTGCGAGAGAGATCATTACCTCTGATGCTGATGGTTTCTTAATAGATCCTGGAGATGACGCTACCCTGGCAGGGTATTTAGTGCAATTATCGCAGGATCGAGAACTATTGCAGAAGATGAGTCTTAAAGCTCTCGATCATTACTTTTCGCGGCCCAATTGGGATCAATCCATGAAAAGCATTAGAATCTTTTTAGAGGAGCTGATTTGAATTATGGTATTACCCTGGACTATAGGCCAAAGATAGAATAGAATCATAATCTCTTATGCTTATTTCGAGTTATCTAGAGATCCAAGATTTAGGAGAATGAAAGTGACCCTTCCTACGGAATATTCATTTGCTCGTTATCTGGCAGTCAAGAAAAGCATTGATGATCGAGCACTCAATTACCATGTATGGAATACATTGCTTCAATCGCTACAGAAATAATAGTGATAAACCGTTCCGAATTCTTGAGGTTGGTGCCGGGATCGGTACCATGATTGAACGCATTCTGGACTGGAATTTGCTTGAGTATGTAATTTACACTGCTATTGATGCTCAAGCAGAGAACAAGATTCAGGCTCTAGAGAGATTGCAAGGGTGGGCTGCCAGATGTAGCATTCGACTTGAAGTCGATTCTGATTGGATTCTGACAGGTATCAATAGGCAAATTGAGATAAAATTTGAGATTAAAGACTTTTATGATTTTGCTTCCCACGAGAATGGCAAATGGGATCTAATTATTGCTAATGCATTTTTAGACTTGGTAGATATTCGGTCAACACTCCCTTTGATGATAAAACTGATCGAAAAAGAAAGCCTCTTTTATTTCACGATAAACTTCAATGGTTTGACCATCTTGGAGCCAGTAATCGATAAGGAAATTGATGAGCTGATCTTAAACCTATACCATCAAACAATGGATGAACGCCTAATAAATGGCAAACGCTCGGGAGATAGCCAGGCAGGTCGTCATCTCATCTCTCAGCTAAAAGAAGCCGGAATGCAAATCCTTGATTCAGGGGCATCTGATTGGGTGATTTTTCCGGGACAGAATGGGTATACCCAGGAAGAGGCTTACTTTCTGCATTTTATATTGAATAATATCCAGCAGGCTCTGGAAGGAAGTTCACAAATAGGTTCTGCTACATTAGATAATTGGATCTCTAAACGTCACAATCAAGTGGAGAACAATGTACTGATCTATATGGCCCATCAAATAGATTTTGTGGGAATTATCGCTTAGTAGATCTGGCCTTCTACCCAAATCTAGAATAATCCATTTAAGCTTTATCGATCGTCATTTATTTCTGAAGGCGTGCGCTTATGGCCAGCAATTGGTCCCTATTACTATCCGATTGTTATCCGGACAAATACTACCATTTCGACTCTTTCCCATTGGGAACGTTCGGTGAATTGCATGGAGGCAATCGCTAAGAGAAAAAGATGAGTTCGAATTTTGTCTAGGTGGTCTTATAAAAATTTATATATCAATTTCAATTTTGCTACTGCTTATCGTCTTTAGTTGCGATGCTAAAGATCGGGTATTTCTCCTTTTACTCTTCCTTGTTATGCATGTTTAGGAATGGAGATACGAATAAAGTGGTGAAGCCGTGGGGAATTCCAGGAGATATTCCTCTTGCAGGAGATTTCGATAGCGATGGAAGGTATGATGATATAGGAATCTTTAGGCCATCCGAGACAAAATGGTATTTTGATTTTGACACAAATGGAGTTACCGATAAAGAAATTGAACCTTGGGGCTGGTCAGGGGACTTGGCGATACCCAACGCTGCGGATTTCGAAGGGTCGGGCGGATCCAATAACGATATCGGAGTATTCCGTCCCTCTGTGAAACATTGGTTCTTCGATTTCAACTCCAACGGAAATACCGATTACGAACTGGTTCCGTGGGGTTGGCCTGGAGATCTTCCAATAGCCGGCGACTTTGATAGAGATGGATGGAGAAACGACATCGGGGTATTTAGACCTTCGGAGAAAAAATGGTATTACAAGTATTTACAATTGGGAAAGAGTCTACCAGGAATGACCGGAGGCACACCATCGGCGGGATACATAAATTCTTAATTATATTTTTTTAGCCGTCAAATGCAGCAGATGCTCTTGTGGGTGACATGCGGTAAAAGGACTGGACTGTACTTTGACAGCTATACTAGTAAGGTATCTAGCCGAATGAGGATAAGGTGATTTCATGGAATCGATTTGTAACGCGATGATCTTAACAGTCATTATTGAAGAAATGAATAGCAGGAATTGACCGGCAGAGATTTAGCTATCGCAGTGAAATCTCGCCTAAGTTCAAATAAATCGACAAGGAGATAAAAATGACAAAATCAGGAAACTTTCTAGTTTTTCTGTTTCTCCTGGTAGCTATGACGAATTTGGCTTCGATTGCATTCGCTCAATGTCCAAGTTGCGGTGGAGTAGAGGATTGGACGGCAAGCGCAACCAGTTTTCTAGAAGGAAAACCAATAAATGATACACAGCCAAGCCTAAACCCGCCGCAGCTTGCAAGATTGAGCAATACAGAATTCAATTCAAGCCTACTCCAAAAGAACACTATTCAAGCTTCAAATGGGAAAAGCAATCTCGCGGCGACGCCAGCGCCAAACATTAGTCTTAAAAACATATACGCTTTGCCTAATCCTGTGAACTCGGGAAGTCCCATCCTGCTTAACGTAATTTTCGGAAACAACAGCTTAAATACACTTATCAACACAACAGCCAATAATCTCTCAGTAGGCACTATGACGGTTTATGCGATAATTAGAAATTCGGCTGGTACAGATGTTAGTAAAGTGAATCTGGAGCCTATCTCTGGAGAGGGTTACGCTGGAATATGGAACGCTAATGTCACAGCAGGGATCTACAATGCGACCGTAGCTGCATCTGCATTCGGCACTTCGAAGACATTTGATGATGCTCTGCAAATAGAGGTAAGCAAAACCGCTTAAAACAGACCGCCAAGACACGCAATAGGATATCTTAGTATGTAAGTCATTGATATGGATCCTTTTGTTGATCCTAGCAGGCTATCATATCCTATTCATCATGACGTTCGAAGATGGCAATGAATAGATCGAAGCTAATGTCAAATTGCCGGAACGAGCAGGTTCTCGAAGCTGGTCACATCGTGAATCAGGATTAGCCTGCGGAAGTCAATGTTCGAATTCTGAAATATCTTACAAATTAACGATTTATTGTATTCAAGACAGCTAAGAGTTTGTAATTCAAGGCTATTTTTAGGATTTTCAACGATTAAGTCTTACTTGTAAATTAATGCAGAAATCTCATCAATAATTTTTGATTATAGTTGCGAACGTAAAAAATTATACTAAAGGAGTCTATTCTTGGGGCTATGGTTGCCGGTTATTAGTTTTAATCTTTAGGTGGAAGACTATAATTATCCAAATCGATTTCTTAATATATATAATCTTCCCCGGCTAGACACCTTCCCGAAAAATCCGGCGCAAGGAAGGTTGATCGTGTGTTCTACTTCGAGCAAGGCCCCCCGAACGGCCAAGACCTGGCAGAAGATGAAAGATCAGTCCACCTCAGAGGCATTGCAGATTCGAAATAGCCTCCGCTTCTCCAGATCGAAAACAAATTCCTAGTTCTTTAAGGTCTGATAATTTATCGATAATCGCTTCTTCATTTTATAGCTTGATCCATGTATTAACTACATGATGAAATGAAAAGATGAGTTTGAAGGTTCTAAATTATGCTTAACGCAACCCGCCATATATCTGATTGTTCGTAATAATTGGCTGGCCTTCAAGCGCATATGGATTCCAAGTATAATAGGCTCCCGCAGGCATATCGAATATCCTACCTTCATTTGATACAGCAGAACTTTCAAGAATTCTTCTGCTTTCATTGAAACTTTCATCTATAGCATGTATAGGCTTGTTATATGTTGTTGGAGTAGGATAACCCGGCATTGGCATCTTCTGCATGAGCAGATATGTATCCTTACCAAAGTTCTTCTGAACCCAAGCATTGTAGATATCAACTTCAGCATTGTAACCACTGATATTGTATTCCTGTTGGGCCTGATTATACATTACCCCCATGTGGAAGCCCATTTTCAAGCCTTAAATTGCACCCTCTTGCCAAGGGGTATATCCGGCAGCCATCGCTAGACCAACAAGAACTATTAAAGCGATTAGTGCCGATTTCATTTTTCTCACACCAGTAGGTTAGTGAAGATTTCTCCGGGATAAAACGTTTGGTCGTCCCACATCTCATGAAAGTCATCCTTTGCATGATCATCGTTATGGATTATATGGGCTATCTTTTCTATTATTTATAATACATTTTCTTTTTCAAAAGGATTAATAGAAAATATAAGCCATATAGCCCATATCTGATGTGATATGAGATATACCTGCTGTCGTGACCCTATTGAGATCTCAGCAAAAAACGAGAATATATGTATCACTATTGCAATATTTTGTCGATATATTTCAGTTATCTAGACACATATTGTTAGTTTTCCAAATTATTTCTCAGTTTTCTCTTTTGTGGAAAGTAAAACAATAAAGCCACAATAAATGATTGAGGACTTCGAATAACCGAGCTATCGCCAGTTATATATACTATAAATACTATTATATATCATGAATAGTTTTATGAGCTTTGGCATCCAGCTGGCTTGCCGTCGATTAGATGAACTTGGCGATCCCCTTTCGGGATTA
>JALHSR010000304.1 GCA_022865315.1 Methanotrichaceae archaeon
AGATATGCTCAGATCATCAAGATCAGAGAAAAGGGCAAGCTGAGACAAGTTTTCAGGAAACTCATCTTCGGCAAGAATATTGATCCCAGTCAAATCTCCACAAGTCTTATTGAACGGCTGAATCCTACCTTGAGACAAGATAACAATCGCCTTTCTAGGAAGACTATTGGATTCTCAAAGAATATTGAAGGCCTGAAAAATCAATTGGCCTTCTACATAGCTAATTATAATTTTTGTAGAGGTCATAGCTCATTGAAAAGACCAAACGCAGATGGAAAAGTCAGAAAGTGCGCTCCCGCAATGAATTGGGGTCTGATTGACCATAATTGGACTTTGAGAGAATTAGTCACTTATCCATGTTACATAACATCAACCAAATAAATGGTCACCACCCTTTTTTTAGATTGGATAAAATTTCTATAATTTCTTTCTGTTCTTCATCGTGAACCTTGAAAGTTTCAAGAAGGTTTAAGCTATTTGAAAGCATGAGCTGCCAATCTTCTCCATTAATCCCAAGCCCTTTATGGACAGTCTTCATATCTCTGCCAGTATAGAAGCATGGACCGCCAGTAGCCTCGCAAATCATATCTACCTGCAAGCTATCGCAAGCGTTTTCTGGAGTTCTCGCCATGCCCTATAAAGTACTTTGAAAGACGCGCATCTTCCCCCATTCGTCTCATTAGGGTTCAACCAATGCAGATATGGCGTTATATCCTCCCAGTCTTTCGTAAAGAATCTTTCCAGCCATCAAATCACTTATAATTAATTTCTCTTTCATAAGTATAATCTTTTCCAAAGGAAGAAAAATCATGATCTATTTCCTAGTTTGGAAAAAGCAAAAAAAATGATTTAACAAATTGATCGAAAACCTGCCTGATTATTTATTGGAGGCCAATCCATAAGAAATTTTGAATCCATTTGGGATTAGTTCCATTTTGAATCCCAGATAACCTTTGTTCAGCAGATTAACTTGGCCAGCAATATCGTTACCAATCAGAATAAATTCTTCGGCATTGATATTGAAAGGCTGATGAAAATTTTTATGCATTATGCACCTCATATATCCACCGAACTTTACCTTAAGAGCTCTTATAATAAATCCCAAAGACATTATATTTTTCAAGCTTATGGGATTCATGGGAGAAACAGTGCAACATACATGTTCGTAACCCATATCTTTAATAATATTGAGATGGTGTTGGGCTAACTTTGTTTGAAGGGAATTGCCCCGATAACTTGGGTGAACAGCGATAGTTTGTAGATGAGCTACCTTTTCAAGTTCGTTTTCTAAAAGGCCGATATCTCTACCAAGATTTTCCATGCCGCTACCAGGAAGATAAATCATGCTATAAGCTACCAAGTCCTTATAAGTTAAAACACCAATTATCGAATGCTCTTGCTCAGATAGACTTCTGATAAAATCTGCAGAACTAGGCCTATATATCTCCCAATTGGATAGATTTTGACAAATCGTATTCTGAAGGGAGATAATTTCTTCCAAAAAGCTTATATCCAGGAATCTCATTTCATAGAATTCGCCCATCTCAGAAATCGATCCCCTATCTCGCTTGATTATACCGAATTCCATCATTCTTTTCATCATTTCTGTTGACTCGCTTTTCTTATTGTTGGAGCAGGTTCACATTAGGATTTTGCTTTACAATATACGTTTTTTCTGCCATATTTATATGTTAATTGGAGGTGTCATGGCAAACTTGTATCTTTTTGGGTTAGCTTATTTAAAATTGTCATTAATAATATACATTTTAAATTATATTATATAACAGAATATAGAATAAGATATGACCTGTTTTGATTATCTATCAGAAATTATAAATATAGGCCAATATGTGCTTCAAGAGGCTATTCCTACGTCTTATTTGCTTGCTGATTATGATAGGGATATGAATTGATATATCGTTTTTGCATTACCTTCAACGCAAAGAATCCGTTGATTATAGTAATCATTGGGTAAATCAAATTCTAATCTCTTGGATCCAAATTGGCATTGATTATTTTTGTCAAATCATATCTGACCGGATCGGTTTAAGGGATGTGTTGCAGGACGTGGAGAAGCTATGAGAGCTACACACAAAGACCCAAACAGATCCAACTAAGTGCCGTGAGTTCAATTCTCGTGATTCTATCTTATTAGAAAAGATTGAATCACTGGAATCTATTCGATAGCTAACAGAGGACTCCTATTAACCTGCATCAGCAATGAAATATCAAAAATCAGGGTTCATTTCTATTCTCTTGACGTCCAAATTTTCTTGAATCCACTTTTTTTTGTTATTGTTCGATAGCTACCGCTAAGTCTAAAT
>JALHSR010000305.1 GCA_022865315.1 Methanotrichaceae archaeon
CTGGTTTCGTTTTCAATCTGTACCATTTGAGCTCTGCCAAGAGCAAAATTCATGCTCTAGCGTGAGCTATCGAGAACTGGATAAAATTAAGGTAATTTGAGGGATTTAATGAGCAGATGAGGATCTAATTCGATTGTAAGGATTGAAAATGCGGACAGCGTTTCTTATAAAAAATCATGACATGGGGTAAATCGGAGTCCTCTTCAATCTTCAGAATTAATGGCAAAATAGTCAATATCAGACATTGGCGATTTTATGATCTACCACTTCAATTCATTTTCAAAATCATCACTTTTTTCAGACCAAAAGTTCCATCAATGAGATCCTTTTATTTTCACGTCATGGCTATTCATCCAATAGAGTTCAGATATGGAACTCCCGAAATGAAGCTTATTTGGGAAGAAGACTTCAGATTGAGATGCCTCTTTAGAGTAGAAGCAGCTTTGGCCAAAGCAGAAGAAGAGGTCGGACTTATCCCCATGAGTGCAGCGTACGACATTGCTGAGGCTGCTAAGGTTGCCAGTCCAACCAGAGTTAAGCAGATCGAAGATGAGATAGGTCATGATATGATGGCAGTTGTCTTAGCTATGGCAGAAGTATGCAAATCTGGCGAGTGGATCCACATGGGAGCCACTTCTAATGATATTCTTGATACAGCCACAGGTCTTCAAATTAGGGAGGGCCTAGATATTATTGAGAGCAAGCTAAAAAGACTATTAGAAATCCTCCTAAAACGGGCAATGGAGACTCGCACATTGGCTTGCGCAGGTAGGACTCATGGTCAAATCGCTGTTCCTACCACTTTTGGTCTGAGGTTTGCCATATGGGCTTCAGAAATAGGAAGACATATTGATCGGCTGAGAGAGATTAGGCCAAGAGCAGCCGTGGGTAAAATTAGTGGTGCAGTTGGCACACAGGCCGCTTTTGGAACAAAAGGAATGGAAATCCAAAGCAGAGTTATGGAGATACTTGGCCTTAATTCTGTGGACGTCTCTAACCAAGTGATTCAAAGGGATAGACATGCTGAAGTGCTGTGCTTCCTTGCATTGGTGGCTTCCACGCTTGAAAAAATTTTTGTGGCGATGAGGACCCTCCAAAGAACTGAGATAGCTGAGGTGGAAGAGAGCTTCGGCAAAAAACAGGTAGGCTCTAGCACAATGCCACATAAGCGAAATCCTATAAAATCGGAGCAGATCTGCGGTCTTGCAAGGATTGTAAGAGCGCAAGTTATTCCTGCATTTGAGAACATTCCGTTATGGGATGAGCGTGATTTGACAAATTCAAGTTGTGAAAGGGCCATTTTTCCCGAGTCCTTTGTCATGACAGATCATATATTAGATCTGGCAATTAGCGTTATTACAAAGTTAAAATTCAGAGTGGAAAATATCGAGCATAACTTAAACATGCTTCACGGTCTCAACATGTCTGAGAATATTATGGTAGCATTAGCCAAGAAGGGTGTTGGAAGGCAGCATGCTCATGAAATAGTGCGGCAGTCTTCAATGAAAGCCTTTGAGCAGGAACGGGACTTGGCGGATGTCCTGATAGATGATAATATTGTGACCAAGAATTTAACGCATGAAGAGATAAGAGCCCTTCTTGATCCATATAAGTATTTAGGGACTGCAGTTCGGCAGGTGGAGAAGCTCAATGAGAAGCTCAAAAATTACCTAATCTGATATCGTAAGTTTTTAGTTCAAAAGAAAAAAACTTGTTTCACTGGATATTTTCTTATGTATCCTCATATTTTTTTGCTCAAGAGCGGGTCAATCCAAAAGGATGAATTTGGAAATATATTGGACGCTAGGTCTTCTGTTACTTTAGTTGTTTCCGGATCCAAGAAAATAATTGTAGATACAGGACTTAAAGCGGAGTCTGGGTTGATAATTGATGCGTTATTTTCGAAGGGATTGACTCCTGGTGATATCGATGTTGTAGTTAACACTCATTCTCATCCTGACCACAAAGGCAACAACTATCTTTTTAGTAATGCCAAATTCATAGCACCCCACGAAGGAAAAATAATTGCACCGCATGTAGCCATTATGGAAACACCTGGCCACACATTGGACAGCATATCAATAAGAGTGGAGGTTAAGAATGTTGTGGTAATAGCAGGCGATGCTTTACCGACATTCAACAATTTTCTAAAGAATATACCTCCTTCCTTGAATGATAATCGGTACCAGGCAATTTCCAGCATGAATAAAATAATAAGAAACGCCAAGATTATTATTCCCGGCCATGATAATCCTTTCTCAATAGCTGAAAAAAGGTATATTACATTTACAAATCAGGTTTAGTTTTGTGGCTTATTTGAGTTTAAACGATGTATGAAAAATTAGCTTCATTATATCATCATAATTGCAGGAATGATGAATCTAAAAGTCGAAAAAAAGCAATCTATAAATAGTTAAAAAGTATAATACTCGTGAATGCAGCTAAAATTAACATCAAAGGAGAGGCTTGTTCTTTATGGTCTTGCCAGATACCCTGGCTTTAGTGATATAGATCTAGCATCAAATATAGGCGTTGATAGATCAACTATATTTAAGAGCAAGAAAAAATTTAGAGATTGGCAGTTAATCAAGCTTTTAAATGTGCCCTCAGGAGATGCGGTGGGAGCAGAGATTCTTACTGCTATTTTTGTTAGATATATGCCCACAGCTCCTTTGGAAGCAAGACAGAGGACCAAGGCTTACCAGGACTGGATCAATGATCCAAATTGTGTGTACCATGTTTCCACAGATTCTGATTCAGTTTCTACGTTCTTCTCTGCAAGCCTGACAGACTTCAAAATGAAATTCGATCCATTAATAGACGAATATTACCTAAAGGATTTTGTAGAGACAATTCAATATATTCATTTTCCATTCCAAGTATCCACTTACTCATCAGATGCCTCATTGTCGATTAATAACATCTTTGATCTAGCAAGACCTGATTTACCAGAAGAAAGCATTCCACCAAAATCTTCTGCTGAGAACTCCCATCTCACGGAAAAGGACAAGCGTAGCCTTTATGCGTTTGTAAAACATCCAATGCTTTCGGATCTTGAGCTCTCCCGGCGAACAGGCATATCTCGGCCTACTATTTCAGGCAAGAGGACCAAGTTCTTCCAAAGTGGATTGCTCACAAGGGAGGCTTATATTGATTGGCAGAAGATTTGTTGTGAACTTATTTCGTTTTATCATATTAGAATCAGGCACGGTCACGACCGTGAAGATCTAAACAAGGTGTATAAAGCTTTCCGTAGGATTGGGGCTCCACTATTTAGCTGCCTACAATCAGGAAATATTTTTGGTGCTTTCTTATCTATGGGCTATCCTGAGCTTGAAAGTCGCATGAACAAAGAGGTAAGAACGCTTTCATCCGAAGGCTTGATCAGAGAGCGGCCAGAAATGGTTATCATGCCTTTGACAGAAATTAAAGCTACGAAAATTGATTATGCTCCTATGGTTGCCTCAATGCTTGATATCGGCAAGGAGATATGAATGATGTGGTGGCTGTAATCTGCTCCACAGCAGATCCAGCAAGCCTCAATATAGCAAAGCATTTGCTTTTGCTAGCTAGTTGGGATAATATTGGAAATTATCGGACTTTTAGAAATTTTCGTCTCATAATTCAAGAAGCCAGTCAGCTGACTCTTAATTCGTTAGACGAACGTCTGAAATCTCTTGGTTTGTCGCCTGGAATGATTGTTATTGCTTCTAGGCATAAGTCGGATAGCAGAATTCCATGGTTAGGGGGTCATTTTACAGGTAAAATCGAAAATAGAAAATATGAGCTATCCACTGCGGCACCGGCAGGTCTCAGGTCTTTCTTGATAAATATCTGCAGGATAGCTCTAGCGGGATATAGGATATCAGCTGAAGCTACACATCACGGGCCTTCTGATATTGTATTGCCATCTTTCTTCGCCGAGATCGGGAGCTGCGAAGAGCAATGGTCAGATCCCAACGCAGGAGAAACCGTGGCCAGAGCTATTCTTAATCTCGATAATCGTACTCTTCCTGTTTTTTTAGGTTTTGGTGGTGGCCATTATGTCCGAAGACAGACTAGCTTGATGTTTGAAGCCAACATAGCCTTTGGTCATCTATTTTCTAGCTATCAACTGACTTATTTTGATCGGGAGCTTTTGAAGACAGCAAAAAGTAAATCTGGGGCCAATTACGCTTTTATTGACCGCAAATCATTAAAGGCAAAGGAACGAGATGAACTTACCTCTATACTTGACGAAATTAATTTGCCTCTATTAAGGAGCAAGGAGATTCGTACAAGATTTCCTATATAGAAAGTTGACAGTAATCTGGACAAAAAAAGGATTAATGGCATATATGGATCAAATGCTATAATGCGCATTAGAGTTCATTTTTAGCTGGCATTTTGGAAAGTTTCCTAACGTTCTCGATATCGACCAGCCCACGAACGGATTTATGCTGTATTGCCTGAATTTAAGGTTGAATAAATTAGCATATACTTGATTAAGTTTAAATTGAAATAATTGATACGCAGCGAAGAGAGCTGATAACCCTAAGGAGATATAGTGAAAGTCCTTCTAGAGATCCAGCGACCACTGAATTGCCTTATGGCCGGAGCGGCAGCTATTGTCGGCCTCCTGATAGCTGATGGTTGGAATGTTGAGATGGCAGCATTGATCTTTCTGACGGCCTTCCTGTTTACCGGAGCAGGCAACACAATAAATGACTACTATGACATCGAGATAGATAAAATAAATAGACCTGAAAGGCCAATACCCAGTGGACGTCTATCTCCTAATGAAGCTCTGGCTTTGTCGATTACTTTATTTGCCTTGGGTTTCGTTTTTGCAGGTCTAGTAAACAAGATTTGCCTAGCAATTGCTGGACTCAATTCTGTCTTGCTTTTCCTTTATGCAAGAAACTTCAAGGTTATGCCTTTGATAGGTAACATATGCATTTCTTATCTTACCGGTTCGACATTTCTTTTTGGGGGTGCCGTTTATGGTTTCATGGGTCTGCTGGCTAATTCTGTTCCTTTCCTGTTATCCCTTCTAATAACGATGAGCCGGGAAATAGCAAAAGACATCGAAGATTTGGAGGGGGATCGTCGAGGAAGGGCGCGGACAGTGCCCATCCTTTTTGGAGAACGGATTTCTTCTGCTCTAGTGGCGATTTTTTCTCTAGAAGGGATCATGCTGAGTTATTTAGCAGGTCTTGGCATCTATTATATTTCAATAGTCTCAATGGCGAATTTCCTATTTCTTCTAGCAGTAGGGAGGATCTTATTGGGCGATGTTTCAGGATCTCAAAAGCTATTAAAATTAGGTATGTCAGTTGCATTGATAGCATTCTTTGTGGGCTCAATATATTCGATTTGACTGTGACTCGTCTTGATGTCAGCAAAATTCTTTTTGCGAAAATGGCATCCGAATCGCATTCATGGTTCTTTGGAGCGAATCTAATCAAATAAAATCTATATTTTTCATCTTAAATGCAATTTTCAGATCGACCTTATCCTGGTGTCGGGCAAACGTTTCGGCATCTACTGGTGATAAGCAATAGCATTATTTCTTTCTTTATGTTTCATATCTTTAGATTTTGATATCATACGCCATTTGATAATAATAAAAGATTAAATTTTCTGAATAAAATAAGTTAAAAATCGATTTCCTAAGAATCTTTTAATGGCTCCGATTAAAAATTATATTTTTTTATTTCATTTATGTGCAAAATAAGCTAATAGGGGTTCACCCAGTTGATAAATGCGGACAAAACCATATCTTTCGAACTGCACCACTTTCCCAAGTTCTTGCGCAATTCCTGGCTCTCCGATGCCTTCATCCTGCCCATCCGGCCTCAGCACTCTTATTGGGAGACCATTTTTTGGGGCCCAATGGATAATTTTTAATCCTTTAATGACTTCAAGCCCAGCAAAGCGAGCCCGTAAGGGTATATCGCTCAATATCTCAATATTGCAGAGGTCCTTTAATCGTATCTCTTCGCCAGGCTTCAGAATCTTTGAGTCATTTTGGCAGATGAAAATTTCATTACCGGCAGGTATTTCTCTGAAGCCCCTCTTTTTGTTAGGATGCAATAGTGCCTTTGCATTATTAGGTACATTACCTTCTAGTCTCAATAAAACGGGATTCCAGACAAAGAAATACCTATTAGCTTCGGGGTCTACTAACTTCCTGTTCAAGGCATAAATGGAGTCCATGCTAATAGCAATATCTGTTTCGCTAACTCCTAGTTCAATGATGAACTTTCGCAGCGCCTCGGGCCGAAATCCCCTGGATCGCAAAGCCCTTACGGTTGGAATTCTTGGATCATCCCAACCATTGTACTCTCCGCCCTCTATAGCTTTCCTGAGCTTACTAGTGCTAAAAGATCCAAATTGATGTATCCTTATCCTTCCCCAATGAATCACTTTGGGGTAAGTCCAATTCAAATGCTGATAGAGATACATTTGTCTTTTTTCGCTGTCTGCTAAATCTTTACCACGCAATATATGTGTGATTGCCAGAAGGTGATCTTCAACGGCAGATTCAAAATCTAACAATGGCCAAACACGGTATCTTTCTCCCGCAATTGGGTGTGGGGTCGTGGCAATTCTAAAAGCCGGCCAATCACGAATGGCTGGATCTCGGTGATACATATCTGTTTTTACCCTAAGAACCGCTTGGCCTTCAGCAAAGCTCCCATCTAGCATCATTTTCCAAAGTTCCATATTCTTCTCAGACAACTGGTCACGATGTGGACATGGAATCCCTTTATCCTTAAACTCCTTAAATATCGCTTGTGGGCACAGGCAAATATAGGCACCATTTCTGCAAATTAATTCTTCAGCGATTCTATAGTACAGATAAACGCGTTCACTCGCTGTTATAATCCCATCGGGCTTGGCCTCTAGCCAAGTGCAATCTTCAATGTACCAGCCATATGCCTCGGGCATAGGTCGCTTTTTAACCGGATCTGTATCGTCAAAGCGAATCAAGAATTTTCCGCCGTAACGCTTGACATATTCCGAGTTTACTATGATTCCGCGTGCGCTTCCGATGGTCGGAGGTCCATTTGGATTTGGAGCGAAGCGCATTACTACTCCATTTTCTGCCCCCTCAAGTGGAGGAAGGCCTTTAGTAGGTTCTTTTCGCTCTAAGAGTTCATCCAATAGCTGGGGCGCTATGAGCTCGAGGCGCTTCTTCCATTCTTCAGGGGCCATTTTGTTAACTTCGACTAAAATATATTGCATTATCGGGGAGATATCCTTCGCCTGGGAACGTAGCTCTTTATGCTCACCCATTAATTTCCCCATTACGGCCCCTGCATTGGGAGTGGCATTATATTTAATTGCATTTTGCAGCGCGTATTTCTCAATGAGGGCTCTGATCTCCGTCATGCGAGTCTCCAATGTCATCGAACTTATAAGGTTTGGTTATTATTATCTTCTAACGCCCAAGCGATGCTAATCACCAACTATACTTTAATCTGGTCCTCAGAATATCGAGATTTAAGCTTCATAGCATCACATATAATGATTTTGTGATCAAAAGCCAATTCAGGCAGCCTTTCCGGCTCGAAGATCTTCACAGATTGTGCGTCGGATCCATTTGCTAAGTTGCCATGACCTATCGCTAGATAGCTAATAGAAACTACATGTCCTCTTGGATCTCTCTTTGGATCAGAGTATGCATCGATTAAGCCAACCACTTCAATTTCAAGCCCAGTTTCTTCTTTTACTTCCCTGCACACTGCTTCTACTGTTGTCTCTCCGACTTCTACGAACCCTCCTGGTAAAGCGTAATATCCTTTAAAAGGTGGATTTTTTCTTTCGATGAGCACAATTCCCTTTTCGATGAATATTACAGCATCGACAGCCAACAATGGTGTTCTCAAGGATTTCATCTTTATCATCTTGCAAGCAAATGAAAGGCCTTTTAACGGCTTATTTCATTATAATGTACGACAAAGGCGATTTCAAGTTTATTACTTTGCATCGAATTATTTTCTTCTTTTCTCCCCCTAATTTGTATTAGATAGATTTTATAAATAAAGCTTTTTAAGAGAATCTTCAGCGTTCTCATTTATTTAGACCCAGTTTCAAATAGCTAATCGATAGTATTCTTAGATATGCATTTCTACGTGCTAAAGCTTGGTGGCAGCCTAATCAGCGTCGCACATGAGATCATGATAAGACTCCGAGCTTTAACCGATGAAGGTTATAGCTTTTTGGTAATACCAGGAGGAGGTCCCATGGCGAATTTGGTGCGAATTCTGTTTGAGAAATACAAGATCTCCCAGGAAATCGCTCACTGGATGGCTATCTTAGCGATGGAGCAATATGGTTATTTCCTCATTGATAATACTGAAGTAGAGCCCACTAAGGATGTTATGAGAGTAGATGGTATTAAGGTCCTTCTTCCCTACCAGGCTCTCCTTAAAGATGATACTGGGATAGAACAAAATTGGAACTATACATCTGATTCTGTGGCGGGCCAGATCTCGGCCAGATTGGATTCAAAGTTAATAAAGGTCACTGATGTGGATGGAGTCATTCTCAATGGTGAGGTAATAAAGGAGGTCTATGCAGACAATCTCATTGGAATCCGGACCTGCATTGATCAGGGTACACTTCGTCTCTTGAAAGGACGTTGTTGTTGGGTGCTCAACGGTTCCCATCCTGAAGAATTAATTGCTTCGCTCAGGAGGGGATCAGGAGGAACAATAATAAAAGGCTAAAATAGGGAATTGGTCGAATTCCATATTTCACGGGAAAGTTTATACGAATGTAATAAATCAACAGGTAGAAGATACTATGAAGGAAGAAATACCAGAGAAATGCATTTCTTGCGGCGTAACGATTGCTGGTGCGGGTGGAGCAAGGTTTCCATGCCCAAGTTGTGGCACAGTTATCGCTAGATGTAACCGATGCAAGAAACAGAGTAATGTTTATACATGCAAAGTTTGCGGATTTGCAGGCCCATAGGTGATGGTATATGGGAGATGTAGCAGTTAGAATGCGAGTAATGCCTGAAAGCATAGAGGTAGATCTTGCGCAAATCAAAGAAAAGATAAGAGGAGTCATTCCTCCTTATACCAGGTTGCATGCCGTTGAGGAAATGCCCGTTGCGTTCGGTCTTAAGGCTCTAATTGTAGTTGCAATAATGGGAGATAGAGCCGGTGGCACTGAAGAATTGGAGTCCAATATAGGTAAGATTCCAGGTGTAGAGTCTGTTGTGGTTGAGGAGGTTGGCCTCCTCTAAATTATTCTGATTGGGGGCTTGTAGATCAGTGGTAGATCGCCGCCTTCGCAAGGCGGAGGCCGCGGGTCCAAATCCCGCCAAGTCCACTCATAAAGAAATTGACGTCTATTTTTATATATTTATTCATTTTTTTTATTCCAGCGGTGTCTTATTCTCGTTTCTTGAAAATCCTCAAAATGAATGTAATTGAATCAACAAGATTTCGCTTCATTTATATTCTTTGATATGTGATATATTTCTTCTGCCTCAAATATTGTCTTGAGCCGGAAAGTATATATTCGTTGATTGTCGTAACTAAAATTGGCAAAAGTCGAATAATCTTTTCTTCCCTCCTTTACCTCGACTTTTGCTCCCCTCCTTTATCGATTATATAATTGAATTATTGATAGCTCATCAGCCTAACGAGCTCAATTGAATAGAAATCAAAACCTGCGATATTGAGAGAATGACATCCTATCTAAAATATATATTTAATTATCAATGATAAACTATTCATATAATTCATAATCTTCCGTTTGTAGGACAAGTCTTGTCAGATCTCCAACAAGTGCTTCATTAAGCTCCTTAATTGTGATGTGTCGGAGCGTATTGGGAACATCGATCCCACCCAAGACTATTTTGGGAAGGCTGCTATACTTGAATCCCTCAATCACAACAAAATCTATGCCATCTTTCTGTAGCTCGGCAAGGGCCGATTGCAGGTTTCTTCTGCGAGTTATCTTGATCTGCCTATCCCCCAAGCCAATAACGATTTCCGCCCCGGCTTCAAAATGTTTTCTTGTATCCCCTTTGTCCACCGGATGAGCTTGCATATTCTTGATCGTACCTACTCGACCGTACGATCTCAGAGATTTGATAAGAATTTCCACGAGTGTAGTCTTTCCTGTTTTCTTTGTTCCAACTACGGCTACGACCTTCATATTTGGTTAATTCTTTCTGCTCGTTATTCAAGAATTCTATACGACAAAGGCTTTTGAATAGGGATTTGATTATTTGAAACAGAAAATTATTAAATAAATGTGGAAAATATAGTCGATGAAATAAATCCAATATTAGTAATTGTTTGAATCATAATGACCTTATGGAGATATCAGCTCGATCAAGAATCTCGCAAATCCTTCAAGATCTGCAATGCGTATATTCTCGTCGGCGGCATGTACATTGCTTTCCAATTGTCTGCCAACGCCATAAACGCACGTAGGGATATTAGTCTTTTCAGTGGCATAGGCCTGATCAAGGCTTCCTTGAGCACCTGATAGTTTTGGTATGAAACCCA